>JAAUPH010000312.1 GCA_012035435.1 Sphingopyxis sp.
GTAGACGAAGAACCTGGACCGATCTGGTTAAGAACCGCTACGAGCACATGCTGATGGAGATATTCGAATGAGCGCCGTCATCCTGATTGCCGTCACGACGGGAGCGGTCGCTCTGATGGATCAGATCGGCTTTCTGCCGGCCGCATTCATCATGTGCGCGTGCGCGGCGCACCTTTTTGGCGCCGCCCCGCTCACCGCAGTTGGCATCGGCGCAGCCCAGGCGGCGTTCTGGTTCCTCCTTTTCAAGTATGCGCTCGGGACTTACCTCCATCCGGCTCATGGCTCTTTCCCGGCTGAGGTCCTCATGTCACTCGACTATCTGTGGACCGGCTTTGCGGTCGCGGTGGCATTCATGACGGCGACGGCGATCATCATGTGGATTTTCCCTCGCCCGCTGATCGGCTTGTTCGTCGATGCGTCAGCACCGGGCGGTGCAGAGGTCATGCGGCTTGCCGTAACTTTCCTTGCGGTCGCAGCCATTTTCCAGATCGTCGACGGCGCGCAGGTCGCGGGCGCAGGCATGTTGCGCGGACTGCACGATACCACCGTGCCGATGATCATCGCGCTGTTCGGCTATTGGGGCATCGGCATTGGCGTCGGGGCCTGGCTCGCCTTTCGGGTTGGCTGGGACGGGGTAGGCATTTGGACCGGGCTTGCCGTCGGGCTTGGAATCGTTGCGGTGCTGATGGTCATTCGCTGGACGATGCGGGATCGATTGGGGCTGGTGCCTCTCACCAGCGAATGAGCGTCGGAACAAGTATTCGTCCCAAAATGGCACTCAGCCCAACGGTCAGCGAATAATAGAAGCCGACATAGACGGCATCGTTAAATGGGCAGTGGAGGCCGTAGACAAAAGCACCCAGTCCGCCCGCCGCCACGCCGGTGAGCCAGCCCGCGCGCGCAGGCGATGTCGGGGCACCGCGCCGTAGCCACACCAGAATTGGCGCGGCAACAGCCAGCGCGGTGACGCTGCTGTACAATAGACATTCAAGGCCAGAACGCACATTGGCCATCGCCACGGCAGTTTGGCCGTGAAAAGCCAGTACCAACGCGGCCAGCGGCAGCAGCGCGGCAGCGGCGATCGCCATTTTCCAAGCCTGGCCTTGTTCGCCCACGCCCGGATTGGCCATGTTGAGTACCGCCCAGCCGCATCCGCCGCCCAGCAGCAATAGCAAGCCGCCGCGGATGAGGAACATCGGATGGGGATCGCCCATCATCAGATCTGCGCGCAGGCCCAGCCAAATGGTCAGTACCGTCATTGCCGCGGCAAAGAAAAAGCGACGGTCGCCAGCCCGCGACCGGCGGTAACGGGTGTGACTGGTTCAAGATCGTCAACAAGCTGTGCAATGTCGAAACGCCGCGTCATATCATTCGCTCTCAATAAGGCGCACGAGCCGTTGGAGCCCGCGATGAATATTCACTTTGACCAGCGCTTCCGACTGCCCGGTCCGGGTGCAGGTTTCGGCGATGCTGAGCCCTTCAATTTTTGCGCAGCGGATCGCGGCGGCCTGACCTGCAGGAATCAAATCCAGCAACCGGTCAATGCTGATCCGCGCGGCGACCACTTCCTCATGGCTGTCTTCGGCCATCAGGTCGATGTCCAGCGCGTCGGCCTGATGCTTGTACCCATGCCGCAGTCGGTCGATCCAGCGAAAGCGTGCAATCGCCGCCAGCCAGGGGAGGAACGGACGCGTCGGGTCGTAACTCGCACGTTTGCGATGAAGCGAGATCAATGTATCCTGCACCAGATCATCTAACGCGTCGGGTGTTATCTTTTGCCGAAAATAGCGCGTTAGCCAAAGCTGCGTCTGTTCCAGAAGGACCGCATAGGCCCGCTTGTCGCCCGACTGCGACAGGCGCATCAACCGGCGCAGACCTTCTTCATTGGCGATCAACGGCGCAAACCGGCCAATGCCGCATCGGCGGCAAATATCCCGCCGCCGCGCACGATCAGCACCAGTGCAAGCGCTGCCCACAGGCTGTGTACCCCCCACCAGGCATCGGGGAAAATGAACAACTGAATCACGATGGTCATCACGAGCAGTGCCGCAGCCGACACGCGGGTAAACAGCCCGAGAACGAGCAGGGCAGGAAAAAGATGTTCGGCATATGTCGTGAGATTGGCGGCCAATGCGGGTGGCAGCAAGGGCAGTTTATTGAACGGGTCGTCGGCGAATTGATACAGCGTCGTTTCGCTGACAGTCAGCCAACTGTTTTCTTCCACTTTCGTGCGCCCGGCGCGCCAAAAAACACCGGCGAGCGAAATGCGGACGAGCAGCAGTACGGCCGCTTCGGGGATGTGCCCTGAAACGAACCGCACCATGCGGCCATAGGGCTTGGTGAGCATCGGCAGCATCATTTACTCCAAAATCATGAGCGCGCCGGCACCGATCAGGGTCAGCAAGGGCGCCGCGGCATTGGCTTCACCTCCCGGTTCGCTGGCAACGGCCAAAAGGTTACCGATGCTCGTGGCTGCTATGCATCGCTGAACTATGTGCGTGGCTGCGTCATCCAGCGGGATGAGCTCCACCGCCCGCTCCGGGCGCGTAATCAGGATGGCGACGGTGTCTGGCTCGGCACCAAGCTGATCAGCAAGTTGCGGTGCGGGCGGGGCGTGAAGGACGCAAATTCGCGTCGCGGGGTGCTGCAACACGATGATGTCGGCCAGCGCGTCCGGCGGCACGGCGGCCAGCGCGGCCACATCAAAAGCTGCGCCGTCGGCGGCGTGATAGCTCTCCAGCCACGTTTGCTCGATCGCGGCAAGATCGATCAATGCGGCCGACAGTGACTGGCTCTCGGCAAAAGTTGTGAAGCCTGCCCCAATATCGGCAACATCGGCGGCGCGGGCGGCGGTAGTTTCGACATAGGCGCGGCTCAGCCGGTTAAATGCCTCCGCTCCCATCGCGTCACGCAGCATCGGGAAAGTTTCTTCGAGCGCGGTCAGCCGTGCATGGCTGATCGTGTTGGCATGGGCCTTCAGGCCCAGCATGATGCGATCCCGTGCGCCCGCGAACAGGTCGGCAGGCAAATCGGCGGGGCCATGGTTGATGACATGCACAAAATGCTGCTGCACCTCAGCCAGCGAGCGCATGGACCGGCTCCACTGCGGCGAGGATAACTGCGGCCTTTGCCGCCTCGGACAAATAGGTGGCCAGATCGGGCGTGTTCGTGTCCCATTCGATCAGCGTCGGCATGGGGCCGTTTGCGGCGATGAAATCTGCGTAAACGGTCCAGGCAGTATCGCCCACGGCGCTGCCATGATCGTCAATGTACAGGGGGCCGCTGTCATGCATTTCCCGCGCATGGCCTGCGAGGTGAATTTCGGCCACCCAAGCCGGGTCAATCTGCGCCAGCCATTCCGCAGGCTCGCCGCCCAGATTGCCGCAGGTAACAACGAGATTGTTGATGTCGAGCAGCAGTCCGCACCCCGTCCGCGCGATCAGTCGAGCCAGAAATTCCGTTTCCGCCATCTCATCATGTGCAAACGCGAGGTAGCAGGACGGATTCTCGATCAAAATCGCGCGGCCCAGTCGGTGCTGCACCCGATCGACCTGCGCCGTGAAATGGTCGAGCGCCTCCGCCGTATAGGGCAAGGGGAGCAAGTCGGAGAAACGGTCATGAGCATGACCACTAAAACTCAGATGGTCGGAAACGGCGGCCGGTTGATATCGCTCGCACAGCGCGGCCAGCCGGTCCAACTGATCGCGGATCAGTCCGTCGGCGCTGCCCAACGACAGCCCAACCGAATGGAAACTTATTGGAAAATTTTCTGCGATGGCGGCCAACCAGCGGTGCGGCGGCCCGCCATCGCAGAAATAATTTGCGGATGAACCTCGACCCAGCAAGGGGGGCAGGGGGGATGCAGG
>JAAUPH010000313.1 GCA_012035435.1 Sphingopyxis sp.
GCTGGCGGGCAGCGGCAAGAGCGACACGCATTTGCTCGTGGTGTTGAACAGCGACCGCGGCCTTGCCGGCGCATTCAACTCGAACATCGTCAAGGCCGCACGCGACAAGGCCTATGAATTGCAGGCGCAGGGCAAGACCGTCCGATTTTTCCTGGTCGGCCGCAAGGGCCGCCCGGTGATCGCGCGGCTGTTCCCCGGCCAGATTGTCGAGCAGTATGACACGACCGGGTTCCGCAACATCGGCTTTGAGCAGGCGAATGAAATTGCTGCCATGCTGATGGACATGTTCGACGCAGGCGCGTTCGACGTCGCGCATGTCTTTTACAGCAAATTCCGGTCGGCGCTGCTCCAGGAAGCAACGGGGCAGCAGATGATCCCGGTCGCGCCGCCCGCTGACGCGCCCGCCGCGTCGGATGCTGCGGTCGAATATGAGCCCGGCGAAGAGGAAATCCTGGCCGACCTGTTGCCGCGCAACGTGTCGATCCAGATTTTCAAGGGCCTGCTGGAAAATGCCGCATCCGAACAGGGCGCGTCGATGACCGCGATGGACAATGCCACGCGCAACGCCGGCGACCTGATCAACCGGCTGACAATCGTCTATAACCGCCAGCGTCAGGCGGCGATCACTACCGAACTTGTTGAAATTATTGCTGGCGCTGAAGCGCTGTAACGCAACCGAAGGAAGCAGACCATGGCAACCGCCGCAAAGACCAAGAAGCCCGCCGCCACGGCGACCAGCAACAATGTTGGCCGCATCGCGCAAGTCATCGGCGCCGTCGTTGACGTGCGGTTCGACACGCACCTGCCCGCGATTCTCTCGGCGCTGGAAACCAGCAACAATGGCAATCGCCTCGTGCTCGAAGTCGCGCAGCATCTGGGCGAAAACACCGTCCGCACCATCGCGATGGACGCGACCGACGGCCTGACCCGTGGTCAGGAAGTGACCGACACCGGCGCACAGATTTCGGTGCCGGTGGGGCCGCAGACGCTGGGCCGCATCCTCAACGTCGTGGGCGATCCGATCGACGAGGGCGGCGAGGTCAAGACCGACCTGCGCGCGCCGATCCATGCCAAGGCCCCCGATTTCGTCGACCAGTCGACCGAAACCAGCATTTTGGTGACGGGCATCAAGGTGATCGACCTTCTCGCGCCTTATGCCAAGGGCGGCAAGATCGGCCTGTTCGGCGGCGCGGGCGTCGGCAAGACCGTGCTGATTCAGGAACTGATCAACAATATCGCCAAGGGCCATGGCGGCACATCGGTGTTCGCGGGCGTCGGGGAGCGCACGCGTGAGGGCAATGACCTGTATCACGAATTCCTCGACGCCGGGGTTATCGCCAAGGACGCCGATGGCAATCCGACGCCCGAAGGATCGAAGGTGGCGCTGGTGTTCGGCCAGATGAACGAGCCGCCGGGCGCGCGTGCGCGCGTTGCGCTGTCGGGGCTGACGATCGCCGAATATTTCCGCGACCAAGAAGGTCAGGACGTGCTCTTCTTCGTCGACAATATCTTCCGCTTCACCCAGGCGGGTTCGGAAGTGTCGGCGTTGCTCGGCCGTATTCCCTCGGCCGTGGGCTACCAACCCACCCTGTCGACCGACATGGGCGCACTGCAAGAGCGCATCACCTCGACCAACAAGGGTTCGATCACCTCGGTGCAGGCGATTTACGTGCCCGCCGACGATTTGACCGATCCGGCCCCGGCGACGTCGTTCGCTCACTTGGATGCGACGACGGTGCTTAACCGCGCGATTTCGGAGCTGGGCATCTACCCGGCGGTCGATCCGCTCGATTCGACCAGCCGCGTGCTGACCGCTGCCGTGGTGGGCCAGGAGCATTATGAAACCGCCCGCCGCGTTCAGGAAACGCTGCAAAAATATAAGTCGCTGCAGGACATTATCGCGATTCTGGGCATGGACGAGCTGAGCGAAGAGGATAAGCTGACCGTGGCGCGCGCGCGCAAGATTCAGCGCTTCCTGTCGCAGCCGTTCCACGTTGCCGAAGTGTTCACCAACATCCCCGGCAAGTTCGTCGCCATCGAAGATTCGGTGAAGTCATTCAAGGCGGTGGTCGACGGTGAATATGACCACCTGCCCGAAGCTGCTTTCTATATGGTTGGCGGCATCGACGAAGCGATCGCCAAAGCCCAGAAGATGGCGGCGGACGCGGCTTGAGCAGACCCACGCCCTCCTCTTGAGGGGAGGGCAACGACACAACTTGCCAGCTTGCTGGCTAGTTGCAGTGGGAGGGGTAGCGCGGCATAGCTAACTGATCGACGGACCCACCCCGCTCGCCTAAAGGCCCGGCATCGCCGGACCAAGGCTCACTGCCCCTCCCCTGAAGAGGAGGGGGTAAGGACATGGACATGGCTCTAAACTTCGAACTCGTCACCCCCGCCCGCCTTGAGCGGAGCGAAAGCGTCCATATGGTCACCGTGCCGGGAGCCGAGGGCGAATTTTCGGTGCAGGAGGGCCACGCCCCCTTCATGACCACGCTGCGCGACGGTCCGGTCAGCATTTATTCCAGCGCTGGTGCTTCGCCCGAAGTGATCAATATCGAAGGCGGCTTTGCCGAGGTCGGCGCGGGCGGCCTGACCATTTTGGCGGAACGCGTCGCGGGTTAACCGCTTTCGGGCGGCGTCGCCGACTTGCGACTGCCATTCCAAAGCCACAGCCCGGCAGCGATAATCAGCGCCGTGCCTGCCAGTGCGACCGGGTCGGGCCAGTCGCCGAACCACATGATGCCGATGATCGTCGCAACGATGATTTGCACATAAACCGTCGGCGCAATGTCCGCAGCGGAGGCGCGCATCGTTGCGCCAAAGATGAATATATGCGCAATTGACGCGCTGACCGCGACCAATGCGCAGCGTAGCACCACGCTGAGTTCGGGCCAGCTGACCGCCAGCGCCTTGCCACCGCTGAGGTGGCCGATCAGCGCCGCACCAAGCAGAAAGGGCGTGCACCAGGCCGCGCCGAAAAATTGCGCGGCGAGCGGTGAGACATCTTTCACGCTGCGCCGGTTGAGCATCATGAGCGCCACCATCCCCAGTGCAGCGCCAAGCGGGAGCAATGCCGCAAGGCCCAAAGCCTCGACATTGGGCCGCAGCACGATCAGCACGCCTATGAACGCCAAGATAATTGCTCCCCACGCCGCGCGGCTGATCCGTTCGCGCAGCAAGGCCGCCGACAACAGAGCCGCCAACGTCGGATTGGCGAACTGGATCGCCGTCGCCTCGGCCAGCGGCATGACAAAGATTGCAAGAAAGAAGAGCAGCGACGCAAAAGCCATGGCGGCACCGCGTGCCAGCTGCAACCTCGGGCGCGGCGCTATAAAGCCCGCCCGACCCTCTCGCAGCCACAGCAGGACGCCAAGCCCCGCCGCTGCCAACCCAAAGCGCAGTGCGGCTGCCGCCGTCCCCGGCCATTCCCTCGCAATCGATTTAATCACGCTGTCCCCAAGCGACAGCAGGGCAAAGCCGACGAGGCCATAGGTCCAAGCCCGCCGTATGTTTGCTTGGTGAGGCATCGGTGCAATCCAGTGACGCGGCATTAGGACAATGTCAAAGTTTCCGGCTTATTCACCTTTTTTAGACAAGGTTTGGCTGTCGGTTATCCGGCACAAATCGCAACGCAAGTGCAGACACGGGAACGAGAAACAATGAGCGCATTTGGACGTCGCCCCCGGAGCTGCTGGCCGAGTACGCCGCCAACCAGATCACCATCACGCTGGAACGCCAGGCCAAGTTCGCCATTGAGCGACAGCGCCTTGGGCGACACACCAATCACGCCGGCAAGATCGAGCAAGCCGTCATAGGCTTCATTGAGATCCTGCTGGCGCTTGGCGCCTTCTACATAGG
>JAAUPH010000314.1 GCA_012035435.1 Sphingopyxis sp.
GCTGCCGGGCGTCGCGCTGGCCGGGAGCGATGCCGCCGATGCGCTCGCCGTGGCAATCGCCGACGCGCATCTCGCCCCGCGGACCTGACCTTGACCCCGGCGACCCACCCCGCGGCCCATTGGACCTCGGGGCAAGCAGTCCAAATGTTCACGCAAACATCGCTCGGATGACCGCTTTCGGGAACTCCGGACCGGACTGATGTTGGCCGGAAGTGGGTGGTTTTCGGAAGGTCGGCTTGTTCGCTGAGAATTCCCTGGGTGGATGTTACTCGACTGCTTCGAGCAGGACGACGCGACCCGGTTTTGCGATATGCACCACCCCCGCCAAAACGCGTGCAATCTCGCCGCTGTAGCTGTCGCGCAGCAATGTGCCTTCGGGGTACACCGTCCCGATTCGGATCGTAACCGGACCGGTCGTTCCTGCGGTCATCGCTACAACCGCTCTGTCGGTGAGCTCGGCTTCGCTCAGGATGCGCGCGAAAGTGTAAGGTTTAAAGGCGAGTTCGTGGTGCCGCCCTGCGCCTATGGCTGGATGCCGCTTTCGGAATTGCCCGAGCTTCTGCCAGTGCTGAAGCATGGCTCGCCCGTCGTCGGTATCGGCCTTCTGCCAGTCGAACACTGACCGCAGGGTTGCGTCGCCCCTGGTGCCGGGGATCACCAGCGAGCGGGCAATTTCGTCGCCGTAATAGATTTGCGCACCGCCAGGGGCGAGCAGCAGCGCCTCGGCGGACTCGAGATGCTTTGCGCGCGGCTGATCATACGAACCCATGTCGTCGTGTGACGCGAGATAGTTTAGGGTTGCTCGTCCTGCGAAGGCGCCCGTCGCCAATTCGGCGTCAAATGCGCGATATAGGGCGGGGAGCGGCATCGCGAGGTGCGCGGGAAAACCCATGTTGATCGTGCCATCAAAGCCGTAGTTGCGGAAGTCGACTATGCGGTCGCCATAATCGTAGGCCGCGCCGACCGAGTGGCCGTTGGCCAGTAACCCATGGTTGAACACCTCTCCAACCATGTAAAACGGGCGATCACCTGCGAGCCTGTCAGGATTGCGCGCGCGCCATTCGGCCAGTGCGATGGCAGATTCCTTTTTGAGCACGCCCCACAGTTCAGGATCGACATGCTTGGCGGTGTCGACCCGGAAGCCGTCAATGCCATAATCGCGCACCCAGTCGGTCAGCCACTTGATCAGATAGTACTTGGGCGCACGCGGATAGCCGGTGCGAGCGAAGAACGTATCGAGCTCGGCAAGCTCACGCTTGAGCCTCCCTTCCTTGCGCCACTTGGCGATGAGGAAGTCGGGCAGCGTTACCGGGGCATCGCTGTCGGTGCGCATGTCCTGCAAGGTGAAGGACAATTCGCAGTCAACCGTTCCGGCATAGCTTTGGTAATCGCAGGCGGGCGTGCGACGCACCCATGTTTCGGGCCATTGCGGATCTAGCGGCGTCACAGGTCCGGCGTGGTTGGCAATCACATCGACGATCACCCGCAGCCCCTTGCCATGCGCCGCCTTCACCATCGCGGCGAAGTCGCCCTCGGTCCCCAGGTTGGGGTCGACTGCGGTCCAATCCTTGGGCCAATAGCCGTGATAGGCATAGGTGCGTCCCCACTCGCCTTCCTCGACGAAGCCGTGGACGTTCTCGATCACCGGCGTTGTCCAGATCGCGTCGATGCCGAGATCGTTGAACCAGCCCTGTTCGATCTTCTGGGTCAGACCCTTGAGATCGCCTCCTTCAAAGCTGCGCAGCGGCCCTCCTTTCGGTTCGCGGCCAACCGAACGGTCATTAGCCGGATCACCGTTGGCAAAGCGGTCGGTGAGCAGGAAGTAGATCGTCGTGGCGCGCCATCGCGGATCGACCGTCTCAGGTTGAACCGATGTTTCATCTTGCGCGAGCAGCGGAGCTGGATGGAAGCTCGCAGCGGCAACACCGGCCATTGCGATTGCAAGCGCGCGAGGCGCAGTGACATGGCGCATTGTTGTGGTCCCTCTCCAGAACAAGACCAGCGTCGCTTCAGCCTCTTAGCAGGTCAAGCATGCGGTTGATGAATACGAATGTTGATCCGTCATTGGATCGCTAGAGCCGGAACGACCGTTTTGGGGGTCGCTAGCGGAATGTCGGGTTTTTTGCTAAGACACGGCGAAAGCCGCCATCCCCCGCGTGTTGGGCGTTCCCGTGCGCCTGCATGCGGACCAACAGACAGGAAACCCCATGCCCGACATCCACCTCTATGGCATCCCCAATTGCGACACGGTCAAAAAGGCCCGCGTGTGGCTCGACACACAGGGCCTCCCCGCCACCTTCCACGATTACAAGAAGGCGGGCGCAGATCCTGAACGAGTCGCTGCGTGGATCGCCGCCGCCGGGCTTGACGTGGTGGTGAACCGCAAGGGCACCACCTACCGCGCGCTGTCTGACGCGGACAAGGCGCGGCTGGCGGACAGTCACACGGCTGTCGCTTTGCTGGTTCAGCAGCCCAGCATTATCAAGCGGCCAATCGCCGAATATCCGGGCGGCATTCTGGTCGGTTTCAAGGAAGACGAATGGTCCGCAGCCCTGCCCTCATCGCTCTGATCGCTGGTCTTTCGCTGTCGACCATTCCAGCAGTGGCGCAGGACAAACCGATGCTCATCATCGCGCACCGCGGCGCCAGTGCCGAGCGGCCCGAACACACGCTCGCCGCCTATGAGCTGGCGATCGATCAGGGCGCGGATTATATCGAGCCCGATCTGGTCGCGACCAAGGATCTGGTGCTGGTTTCGCGCCACGAGAACGAGCTGTCCGGCACCACCGATGTGGCGAGCCGTGAGGAGTTCGAGGACAGGCGGCGCGACAAGACCATTGATGGCCAGAAGGTCGCCGGCTGGTTTGCCGAAGACTTCACCCTCGCCGAACTGCGCACCCTGCGCGCGAAAGAGCGTATCCCTTCACTGCGCCCCGCCAATGCGCGGTTTGACGGGCTGTATCAGGTGCCGACGCTGGCCGAGATCGTAAAACTGCTGCGCGCCAAGGAAGCGGCAACCGGCCGCCGGATCGGGCTTTACCCCGAACTCAAGCACCCGGATTTCCTGTTGCAGGATTCCGGCATCGACATGGTCGATCTGCTGCTGCGCGATCTGAAGGTGCTGGGGCTGACCTCTGCCGATCCGGTGTTCGTTCAAAGCTTCGAAGTGGGTCCGTTACAGCGGCTCGCGCAGCGTAGCGACTTCAAGCTGGTGCAATTGGCCGCGCCCGGTGAAGGTCCGGCGGATGAACCCGCGATGCGTTATGCCGAGATGATGACGCCCACGGGGCTGGCCGAAGTGGCGAAAATAAGTATTAAAGACACTGCTGCTATTGAACTTTTCGGTAAAGTAAATGACACCGCTCATAACCTTGACCGTATGCTTGCCAAACTGCAAGCCGTAAGTCAGATTGCTTCTACTGAATTGATTCTGAGAGAAATTACATTAGAGAGTGAACTTGATTTTGTTCTTGATCTGTATCGGAGCGCTATTGTAGAAAAGAAAATAAAAACCATTCCTTTTGATACCGATAATTTAACAACTATTTATTTAGATTTTTTAAAGAATTTTGAACCAAAACAAACGCACCTTAGGATAGCTAAATACAAATTCGGGATTTAAGCAAATTAGAAAACACGACTTTAAAAGATCTGATTTGTCTTATAAAAGAAGCTCTGAATTCAGTCGCTGGCTTCTATACATCAAGAGGAGAGTGACCTCGAGCTCAAAGAAAACATAGTGTTTGTGAATAGCGATGTGTTTGAGTTAGAGCTTATGAGTGTAATGTGATGATCATTGATCTATTTCGAATAAAATCACAAGGTTTGTTTCGTAGGATTACTCTTCAGGAGTGACGA
>JAAUPH010000315.1 GCA_012035435.1 Sphingopyxis sp.
GCGTCAGCCGAGCTACGGCACGAGCTACGTCACCGGCAAGTACCTGCTCGAGTCGCTGATCGAGCCAGGCGCGTGCGTCGGGCTCCACCGCCTTGCGCGCGGCATGATCGACCACGCCGGGGTGGCGGCCGTGGAGGACGCACAGGAAATGAACGGCATCGGCAAGGTTGCGCATCGCGTCGGGGCCATCGGACAGCTTGCCGGATTTGACATAAGGATGCGCCCCGGTGCCGTCGCCAGCCACCAGACTGTCCAGCATTTCGGCCGCACCGCCGCGCGTGTCGCGTGGATTAAGCTGCACCGTTCCCGTCACCTTTCCTGCTGGCCCGCATGAAGCAGACCGGGGTCAAGCAGCGGGCTTAAACCAACAGCGTAAATGACCGGTTGATGAAAGGAATTTCTTATTGTCCTATGATGGGACAGGGGGGCGACCGAGCGGGGTGCCCACTCACTGTACGGTGGCGCACAGCGTCAAGTTTCGCAACCCCCTCCCGCTTGCGGGAGGGGTTGCGGTGGGTGTTAGGCAGCCAGTGCCAGCTGCCGCTCGCGATCGTCACTGTGCCCAGTGGCCAGGGCCGTTTGCGGAGCTACTGGCGCAGCATCGACGGCAGGCGCTGCGGCGGCGGGCTTGGCCGGAAACATCAGTCGCGATGCCAGCACGATCAGACCCAGTCCGATGTAGAGGAACGGCGCCTGAAACGGGAAAAAGAACAGCGCGGGTACGAACGCCAGCCGAATCCAAAGCGGATTAAACCCAAAGTCCTGACCAATGGCCTCACAAACACCAAAAAATGTATCAGGACGATTGAAGGTGTCGCGGTTCAGGGATGCAGCAGCGGTGGTCATGGGGAGAATTCCTAGTCGCAGGCGGGTGGATCCCGCCTTGCCATCGGCACTGCAATTGCCATGCCAGCCTGAACAACGCGTTAAAAACACGCGGGTTGCCATGAACATGGTGCGGTGCAACAAAAAATCCAGCGCTAATAGTCGGGAAATTTTCCCGATGGGTGGGGCTGGCCGCAATCGGAGCCCGCAGGCGCTCGGTTAGGGGCGGTCACCGCCCTCTTCGCGAATTTCTTCGATACTCCGCTCACGCTGCCCGGCCATCGGATGGTCGGGGTCCTCGTGGTCGAGGGACATGATCAGCGGAACGACGGCACCCGTGCTGAGCTGCCGTTGGCACCATAACGCGCAAACTCACTGATCCAGGAAACTCCGCATCTTGCGCGACCGGCTCGGGTGCTTGAGCTTGCGCAGCGCCTTTGCCTCGATCTGGCGGATGCGTTCGCGGGTGACGCTGAACTGCTGGCCGACTTCTTCCAGCGTGTGGTCGGTGTTCATGCCGATGCCAAAGCGCATGCGCAGCACGCGTTCCTCGCGCGGGGTGAGGCTGGCGAGCACGCGGGTGACCGTTTCCTTAAGGTTCGACTGCACCGCAGCATCGACCGGGATCACCGCATTGGGATCCTGGATAAAATCACCCAGATGGCTGTCTTCCTCGTCGCCGATGGGGGTCTCGAGGCTGATCGGCTCCTTGGCGATTTTCATCACCTTGCGAACCTTTTCCAGCGGCATCGACAGCCGTTCGGCCATTTCCTCGGGCGTCGGTTCGCGGCCGGTTTCGTGGAGGAACTGGCGGCTGCACCGGACCAGCTTGTTGATCGTTTCGATCATATGGACCGGGATGCGGATGGTGCGCGCCTGATCGGCGATCGACCGCGTAATCGCCTGACGAATCCACCATGTGGCGTAAGTGCTGAATTTATACCCGCGGCGATATTCGAACTTATCGACCGCCTTCATCAGGCCGATATTGCCCTCTTGGATCAGGTCCAGGAATTGCAGCCCGCGGTTGGTATATTTCTTGGCGATGGAAATCACGAGGCGCAGGTTCGCTTCGACCATTTCCTTCTTGGCGATGCGCGCCTCGCGCTCGCCCTTTTGCACCATGTTCACGACGCGGCGGAATTCGCCTAGCGACATGCCAGCCGCTTGCGCAATGTCGCTGATTTCGTTGCGGATGCGGTCGACCGCTTCACCTTCATTGGTGGCGAAGGCGATCCATTTCTTGTCAAGGCCGGACACGCTTTCGAGCCAGCTTTCGTCAAGTTCGCGGCCGATATAGCGGTCGAGGAAATCCTTCCGCGGCACCTTGTGGCGCTCGGCCAGACGCAGCATCTGGCCGCCCAGCGCGGTCAGGCGGCGGTTATAGCTGTACAGCTGATCAACCAGATATTCAATTTTCGAGCCATGGAACTGCACGCTCTCGACGAGCGCGGTCAGCTCTTCACGCAGCCGGTGATATTTCTTTTCCTGCGCGGGCGCGAAATCATTGCCAAGCTGGAGCGAGTCGAGCCGCCCGGTTTGCAGCTTCGAAAATTCCTTGAACGCCTTGGTGATTGCGGCGAATTTTTCGAGCGCGTCGGGCTTCAGCAGCTCTTCCATCGCGGCGAGGGAGAGGGTGTTGTCCTCTTCCTCTTCCTCGAACGCCGGGCGCGCGCGGCGCTCGGTCATATCCTCTTCATCGTCGTCGGACTTGGCCTCGGGCTCGTCCTCAACTTCATCCTCGTCCTTGAACGAGGGGCCAGCGGTTTTTTCGCTAATCTCGCCGTCGTCCTCGCCTTCGCCCTCTTCCTCAAGGTTTTCGGGCGCCGGATCCTTGGACAGCATGGCTTCCAGGTCGACGATTTCGCGCAGCTGCATGTCGCCATTGTTGAGCGCGTTCGACCATTCGATGATCGCGTTGAACGTCAGCGGGCTTTCACAAAGGCCCAGGATCATCGTGTCGCGGCCAGCCTCAATGCGCTTGGCAATCGCGATTTCGCCCTCACGGCTTAGCAGTTCCACTGCGCCCATTTCGCGCAAATACATGCGCACCGGATCGTCGGTGCGGTCGACAACTTCCTTTTTCTTCTCAACCTGCGGCGCGGAGATGGATCCCGAATCGGTGGTCAGATCGACATCGTCATCGGCCTCTTGTTCGGCCTCTTCCTGAACATCTTCGTCGCTTTCGACGATATTGACGCCCATGTCGGAGATCGCCGACATGATGTCTTCAATCTGCTCGGACGACATTTGGTCCTGCGGCAGCGCCTCATTGAGCTCATCATAAGTGATGTAGCCGCGCTTCTTGGCGCGCGCGATCAGCTTTTTCACCGCCGCTTCGTTAAGGTCAATCAGCGGCGCGTCGCCGCCTTTGTCCAGATCTTCGTCTTCGGCCATTCTGCTCAGATTCCCGTGTGTCGCCCGGCCGGTTCCGGGTCAGATATTCAAATTGCTCGCGCTTTCGCGCAAATCCATCATCCGCTGCGTATAGGAGCGGTCAAGTTCGGCAAGCCGCGCATGTTCCGCGGCATGTGCCTCTGTCCACTCGATCTGTAACGCCGCCAATGCATTCGCCAACTGCGCCCGGATTTCAGGCTGCGTCACCAGCACCGCGACAAATTCGTCGAGGTCGCGCAGCGCCTGTGCCCGCACGGCCCCGGCTGCATCATCATCGCGCCGGTGAAAGGAAAATCGCATCGCGTCGGCCCGGATCAGCGTCAACGCCCTATTATACTGCTGGGTACCGCTTAATATGGCAAGCAGGCCCTGACTATCAAGCCCCTGATGCGATATTGCTGCATCAAGCATCGCATCGAGCAGCGCAGCATCGGTGCGATCGGCAATGGGAAGCCGGGCGAGCGCATCCTGATTGCGCGCCAAAGCCTCTGGATAGCGCAGCAATCCGCCGAGCAAGGCCGCAACCAGCGGCGTCGCCGGGCCAGGAACTATTCCCGGCTCACGCGAGCCCGGGATCGCCGCCGAACAGTTGAAGAAGGCCGCGCTGCATCCGCGCGTTACTCGCGGAGCTGCG
>JAAUPH010000316.1 GCA_012035435.1 Sphingopyxis sp.
ATCAGTGGCGCCGGTGCGATAGGCACCCCAGCCGCCCGCCCAGCGCGCTCATAATCTGGCCGATTTGTTTGCCCACGATCATGTCGCCAAAGCCGATCTGGCGCATCTGTCCGTCCATATCCTCGACGAATATCTCGGTCAGCCACGCGCTATCCTGCGCATGGTCGGGCGCTTGCTCCATCCGCAGCAGCACTTGCGACAGGATCAGCGCGACCATATCAAACCGCCCGTCGAGCGTATCGGGCACGCCGCCCGCGATATACCAATGCGGCGCGCGGGCGTGTGCCACGACAGCGCCCCACAGCGGACGCAGCGCATCGCGCGGATCTTCCTTGCGGCCAAACAGGCGGTCAATAAGCGACATGGCGGCGCTGTAGCGACAAATCGCCCGGCGCGAAAGCCGTTCAGCCGGGCGACAAGCCGCTTGTGCCAATGTCCGGCTTGCGGCTAAGTGCCGCACGATGTTCAGGAGAATGACCCGCATGACTGCCCGCATGTTTCGCCCCGCCATGGTTGGCGTTTTGATGGGAGCAACGTTGCTCGGCGGCTGCGCGCAGCTGCGCGGTCGTCAGGGCTATATCGTCGATCCGGTGCTGAGCGAGGCGATCACCGCCGGGGTCGACAACCGCGAATCGGTTGAAAAGACACTGGGCCGGCGACGTTCGTGGGTCAGTTCGGCAACAGCGAATATTTTTACATCGCGCGCGAAACCCGTCAGCTCGCTTTCGCTAACCCAAGCCCGGTGGCGCAGATGGTGATGCGCGTGCGCTTCGACGCGGCGGGCAATGTCACCGCCGTGGAACGGACGGGCCTTGAAAATGTCGCGCGGATCAGCCCCGAAGGCGACACCACCCCGACGCTGGGCCGCGAGCGCAGCTTCTTTGAAGATATCTTCGGCAATATCGGCGCGGTCGGTGCGCCGGGCGCAGGTGGCGCGCCGGGCGGGCAGTAAGCCCCTTCTTTCTTCCGTTCGTGTCGAGCGAAGTCGAGGCACCCATCAGTGCAGCGCCATGCCGATGGGCCTCTCGACTTCGCTCGAGGCGAACGAGAAAGACAGGCAAAATAAGTCTTAAACCGCGATTCCGCCCGCCGCGAGCACCGCCAGCGTCACCAGTTCGGATGCTGGCGATGCCATGGTCGCAATTTGCACCGGATATTTCATGTTCAGCAGCATCGGCCCGATGATGGTGCCCTTGCCCAGTTCGCGCAGCAGCTTGGCCGACAAATTGCCCGATTGCAGCCCTGGCATGATCAGCACATTGGCCGGACCCGACAGGCGGCAAAAGGGATATTTCTTCATCACCGCCGGGTTCAGCGCGACATCGGGCGCCATCTCGCCTTCATATTCAAAGCCGGTCTCGCGCGCATCCAGCATGGCCACCGCTTCCCGGATCGTGTCGAGCCATGTCCCCTCGGGGTTGCCGAAGGTGGAGTAAGACAGGAACGCCACGCGCGGTTCATGGCCCATCGCGCGCGCGACCTGAGCCGTGCGCTCGGCGATATCGACCAGTTGCGCCGCGCTCGGCCGTTCGTTGACCGTCGTGTCGGCCATAAAGATGGTGTGATGCTGGCCCACAAAGATATGGACGCCCAGCGGGGTTTTGCCCGGCGCAGGATCGATAACCCGCTTCACCTCGCGCATCGTCTGCGCATAGGTGCGGGTGACCCCGGTGATCATCGCATCCGCCAGCCCCAGTTTCAGCATCAGCGCGGCAAAGGTATTGCGGTCGCGGTTGACCATGCGCTCGACGTCGCGCTTCAAATAACCGCGCCGCTGCAGCCGCTCGTACAGCATCTCGACCATCTTGGGCACATGCGGCGAATTGGTGCTGTTGTGGATCTCATAGCTGTCGGGGTCGGCGACGCCCATTTCCGCAAGCCGCTCGCGCGTCCGGTCGCGCCCGACCAGCACCGGGATACCATAGCCGCCATCACGGAACTGGATCGCGGCGCGCAGCACCACCTCCTCTTCGCCCTCGGCAAAAACAACGCGCTTGGGATTGGCCTTGGCCGCATCATAGGCCAGTGTCAGCACCGACGTCGTCGGGTTAAGCCGCGCGCGCAGCGACTGGCGATAGGCGTCGAAATCCGAAATGGCCCGCTGCGCCACGCCCGAATCCATCGCCGCTTGTGCAACGGCGGCGGGGACAACCTCCATCAGCCGCGGGTCGAACGGTGATGGGATGATATAGTCGGGTCCAAAGCTCGACGCCCGCCCGCCATAGGCCGCCGCGACTTCCTCTGGCACCTGCTGGCGAGCGAGTTCGGCGATGGCATGCGCAGCGGCAATCTTCATCGCATCGTTGATCGTCGTCGCCCGCACATCGAGCGCGCCGCGGAAGATGAAGGGGAAACACAGGACATTGTTGACCTGATTGGGGTAATCCGACCGGCCCGTCGCAATGATCGCATCGGGCCGCGCCGCGCGCGCGTCGGGGGGTGTGATCTCGGGGTCGGGATTGGCCATGGCAAAGATGATCGGCGCCTTGACCATATCCTGGACCATTTCAGGTTTCAGCGCGCCAGCGGCGGACAGACCCAGAAAGATGTCAGCGCCGACCAAGGCCTCGGTCAGCGTGCGCGCCTTGGTGGGAATTGCGTGCGCCGATTTCCACTGGTCCATGCTTTCGGTGCGACCCTGATAGATGACGCCCTTGCGGTCGCACATCGTCACATTTTCGTGGCGCACGCCCATCGCCTTCATCAATTCGGTGCACGCAATGGCGGCGGCCCCCGCGCCGTTGACGACAACTTTCACCTCATCAAGCTTGCGCCCGGTCAGGAAACAGGCGTTGATGATCCCCGCCGCCGAGATGATTGCGGTGCCATGCTGGTCGTCATGGAACACCGGGATATTCATCCGCTCGCGCAAAGCCTGCTCGATGATGAAGCAATTGGGCGCGGCGATGTCTTCCAGATTGATGCCGCCAAAGCTGGGTTCGAGCAGCGCGACAGCGTCGATAAACGCCTGCGGGTCCTCGGTCGCCACCTCCAGATCGATCGAATCGACGTCGGCAAAGCGTTTGAACAGCACCGCCTTGCCCTCCATCACCGGTTTGGAGGCGAGCGCGCCCAGATTGCCAAGACCCAGGATCGCGGTACCGTTCGAAATCACCGCGACCAGATTGCCCTTCGCAGTATATTCATAGGCGGCGGCCGGGTCTTCTGCGATCGCGCGCACCGGCACGGCAACGCCGGGTGAGTAGGCAAGGCTAAGGTCGCGCTGCGTGGCCATGGGCTTTGACGCGACAATCTCGATTTTGCCGGGGCGCCCGGTGGCGTGATAGAGCAAAGCTTCGCGGTCCGAAAACTGTACCTTGTCGTCGTCGCTCACGGCTCTTGCCCCTTTGTTGCCCCGCTGAACGCCGACTCTATGGCGGGGGGCGGACAAGGGCAAGGCTTGACAGAGGTAACTGAAATTCGAGTGCGAGCCTGCCCCTCGTCATTCCCGCGAACGCGGGAATCCATCTCCTTACGGTTGATTCGGCACTGACATCAGCTGGATCCCCGCCTTCGCGGGGATGACGAAGTCTGTTCAATGGTCCACGCCATAGTTGCCTCCGCTGGCCGAGCGGCTAAGCAGATTTGCAATGAACGCTTTCGCTGCCCCCACGACTGCTCCCGCCACGCCGATGATGGCGCAATATTGGGCGCTAAAGGCGCAGGCGCAGGACTGTCTGCTCTTCTATCGCATGGGCGATTTCTTTGAGCTGTTCTTTGATGATGCCAAGGCCGCGGCGGCCACGCTCGACATCGCGCTCACCAGCCGCGGCGAGCATGGCGGCGAAGCCGTGCCGATGTGCGGCGTGCCGGTG
>JAAUPH010000317.1 GCA_012035435.1 Sphingopyxis sp.
GGGCGGGGACGGGCTGGTGTGGCAGGCGCAGGGAACGCGCGAGCGTTTTCTGTTGTTCGTCCATCAGCTGACCCCGCCGCAACGCCGTCGCCCCCAGCCGCTGCTGCTCCCCTTCCTCGACGATGTCCCGCGCCATGTGTCGCTGCTGCGCGCGAGCGGGCTGGGCGGGGCCTATCGCTATCCGCTGCCTCCGCTGTTCGCTGCGATGCAGGCCGCGCCGCAATGTTTCGCGGGAAGCTGGCTACGGGGTGCGGGCCTGCCGATGCCGATGCTGCGGGCGGAGGGCGCGGCGGTCTTTCTGTTTGAAGCCACCGAATAACGAAGTCGCCAGACCACTATAGTCGTCATTCCCGCGAAGGCGGGAATCCATCTCCGGCTTTGTAATTGTCAAACTCTTGTCTACTGCGACCGCAGGGGCAGGAGCTGGATTCCCGCCTTCGCGGGAATGACGAAGCAAAAATGAACAGGTATATTCCCGCAGCCTAGGCTCTGGACACCGCCCTGCCATTGTGTATTATCCGCACAATACACATGTTGGGAGAATCATGATGCGCACTGTCAAATTTCTCGCCGCCGTGGTCACCATAGGCCTGCTCGCAGGCTGCGGCGTTGGTATCGCCGGGGGCGACTCCGGTAACGATACAGGCCGCGCCGAGGGCAAATCCGGCCCAGATGGCAGCCGCAGCTTTGCCGTGGCGGACTTTACCGGGATTGATCTTGCCGGATCAGACAATGTCGTCGTGACGCGCGGCGCCAAATTCTCTGTCGTCGCGACCGGCCCGCAGAAGATCCTCGACAAGCTGGAAATCCGGGTCGAGGGCGGCAAGCTGGTTGTCAGCCGCAAATCCAGCATGATGTCCTGGAACAGCGACAATGTTGCCACCATCGCGGTGACCCTCCCACGCCTCGACAGCGCCGAAGTCAGCGGATCGGGTCAGATGACGGTCGATACGGCTGAAGGCGATTCGGTCGATCTGGTCCTGTCGGGATCGGGCGATCTGGATGTCGCGAATGTGACCACGAAAGCGCTCGATATTGCGCTCGCTGGGTCGGGCGACCTTACGGTCAAGAGCGGCAAAGCCGACCGCGGCGACGTGTCGCTCGCCGGATCGGGGGACATTGACATTGCGGGCGTGACGCTGGCCACTGCCGATATCGCTCTGGCCGGTTCAGGCGACGTCACCGCTACCGCGACCGCCACCGCAGACGTATCGCTGGTTGGGTCGGGCGACGTCCGGCTTGGCGGCGGCGCGAAATGTGATAGCAGCGAATTGGGATCGGGCACGGTCAGCTGTAGCTGAGCCAGCGCGCCCGTCCCGCACAGCAAAGGAGCGGGATATGGCGGCACGGGCATTTGCAACGATTTGGGTATCGGCGGCGCTGATCCTGGGATCGACGCCCGCTGCGGCGGCGGAAAAGCGCTTCGGCCTCAGCAGTTTCGAACGCATTGTCGTGACCGGCAATTTCGCGGTCGAAGTCGTGACGCGCAGCCCGGTCAGCGCGGTGGCCAGCGGCTCGCTCGACGGGCTCGACCGGCTGGAGATGGTCAGCGCCAATGGCACGCTGACGATCAGCGACCGGCGCTATGCCAGCAATCGCGCGCGCGGTGACGGCACCGGCGCTGTCACCATCCGCATCAATGCCGCGCGGCTCCACAGCGCGGTCATGACCGGCGGCGGATCCCTCAGCATCGATAAATTGTCTGGGCCAACCGTGGCGCTCAGCCTGCGCGGGCCGGGCAGCTTGACCGTGGGCAGTGTCGCCGCGACCGGTTGACGCTGGCGGTGGTCGGGAATGGGAAGGTCGTGCTCGGCGGACGCGCGAAGACAGCGACGGCGCGAGTGGCCGGGGCGGGGCTGGTCGACGCAGGCAAGCTGGTCGTCACCGATCTAACCTCGAATGCCGAGGGGGCGGGCGAACAGCGCTATCAGGCGACCCGCACCGCCAGCGTCACCGCGCGCGGCGTTGGCATGGTCACGGTGGCTGGAAAACCGGCTTGCACCGTCCGCAATCTGGGTGGCGCGACGATCAGCTGCGGTCAGCCCTGAGCGCGAGCGACTTCATCCATCTTGCGGCTGTTTTTCGCGATCAGGCCGGGCATCCAGCGTGACAGAAACGCAAGGCGCTTGGCTGTCGGGCCGACGGCAGTGTGGACTCGCTTGCCGTGGACCGCGGCCCATGCCGCCTCGGCCACCATCGTCACCGGGCTGATCTCCAGTCCAGCCTCGCTGATGGTGTCGCGCACCGGCGTATTGCTGTCGGCCGAAGGTTGCGCCAGCAGCGGGGTGTCGATAAATCCGGGCATAAGGTCACGGACCTTGATGTCATAGCGTGCGAGCTCGATATCGAGCGCCTCGGTCAGCGCGCGGACCGCGTGCTTCGTCGCCGAATAAACCGCCAGGCCCGCCATGCCATAATAGCCCGACGCCGATCCAGTGTTCAGGATGACCGCGCCGGGTGTCGCCTTCATCAGTGGTAACGCGGCATAAACGCCGTTTACCACCCCGCCGAAGTTGATCGCGATCACCCGGTCGGCATCCGCCGGATCTACGTCCGGAAAATGCCCGCCGGTGCCGATTCCGGCATTGTTGAAGAGCACATCGAGCCGCCCGCTGCTGGCTTTGGCAAATTCGGAAAGCGCGGCGGCCCATTGGTCGCGGTCGCACACATTCATGACATGGCGGGTCGATTGGCCTTCGGGCAGCAGTGCGGCAGTCTCGTCAATGCCCAACCGGTTTACATCGGCGATCCCGACCAGCCAGCCCCGGTCGGCGAAATGCTGCGCCACCGCGCGGCCAATTCCCGATCCGCCGCCGGTGATGAAAATTGCCTTGCGGCTGCCCGCCATGTCGCCCTCCACTATCAACATTTATGTCAGTAAGTGGCGGTAATAGCGATGCTGCGTCAAGCGCAACTTTCTGCTTGGCGCGGCCCGCACGGCTGATATTCATGGCGCCCATGACCTCGCTCTCCCGAAGCCTCGCGGCGATCCTGCTGTTTCTGTTCAGTTTCGCGATGGCTCCGCTGACGCAGGCCGCAGTGCAAGTGCATTTTTACAGCCGCGAGTTTGGCAATCAATTTCCCCACGCCTTCATCATCGTCCAAGGGACATTGGACGCGAGCGGCGAGAAAGTGTCGGCCAATTACGGCTTCACCGCCGCCAGCGTAGCGCCCGCCGTGCTGGTGGGATCGGTCAAGGGCTATGTCCAGGCGTTGAAGCCCGACTATATCGCCAAAGCCGACCGCAAATTCACCGTCACGCTGAACGATGCTGGCTATGCCAGATTAATGGCCAAAGTCGCCGAATGGCAGAACCGTAAACAGCCCGCCTATAATCTCAATAAAGCCAACTGCGTCCATTTCGTTATGGAACTGGCCGAGGTCGCGGGGCTGAAAGTCAACCGCGCCAGCAAATTGTTCAAAAAGCCCCGCAGTTTCTTGGAGGAAGTGCTGGGGCTTAACCCGGGGTGAAGTGATGAAGTTTCTGTTGATGCTGGCAGCCGTTGCACCCGAAGCTATGCCGTCGTCAGCGGTTCCTGCCAAACCGCTCGGCAATCCCAGTTTCTGGGTGCTGCCTTCAGATTACCCGGCCGACGCGCTGCGACAGATGGTGGAGGGGACGACCGCGTTCCAGGTTACGGTCGATGGCATGGGCAGCGTTGCGAAGTGCGATATTGTGGAATCAAGCGGCTCGCCATCGCTCGATGCCCAGACATGCACCGTGGTCGCGCGACGCGCCCGGTTTTCACCGGCAAAAGATGCGGCGGGCTTGCCGGTCCAGGGCACCTATCAAAATCGCATTCGATGGC
>JAAUPH010000318.1 GCA_012035435.1 Sphingopyxis sp.
CTACTGCCCGTCGCCCGGCATTCCCGAGTTTCGCGCGGCGGCCGCCAAATTCGTGCGTGAGGAATTCGCCATCCCGGCCGAGCCCAGCAACATCGTGGCGGGCGCGGGCGCCAAGGTATTCCAGCAGTTCTTTTGCGAGGCGTTCCTGAACCCCGGCGACGTCCAGGAAACGGGCGACGCGGTCGGTCGGCTGCGCGCCGACGCTCAACCAATGCTTGGCGCGGTCGCGTCAAGCTTGACGCGTTCCGGGTTATCCTTGGCGAGCAGCGGGTTATAGCTGCCGATCCGTTCGATGAACTTGCCGTCGCGCGGGGCGCGCGAATCGGCGACAACAATCTTGTAATAAGGGCGCTTTTTGGAGCCGCCGCGCGACAAACGAATTGACGTAGCCATATTCTTATCCTTTTCACTTCATAATCAATAGATTGACTTAACATACTGGACCCCCGCCTGCGCGGGGGTGACGGCCTGTCGGGGCCGTCATTTCTTCTTGAGCAAATTCGCCAGATCGGGCGGCATCCCGCCGCCGAGTCCTGGCATTCCGCCGCCCATACCGGGCAGTCCGCCACCCATTCCGGGCATGCCGCCGCCGCGACCGAACATGGCGCCCAGCCCCTTGAGCCCGCCCATCTTGCGAATCTTTTTCATCGCGGTCGACATTTCCTGATGCATTTTCAGGAGCTTGTTAACCTCCTGGACCGTCCGGCCCGAACCCTTGGCAATGCGGATCTTGCGCTTGGCATTGACGAGTTCGGGCTTGGCGCGTTCCTTGGGCGTCATCGAGCTGATGATGGCGTCGAGGTGCAGCAGCACCTTATCGTCCATGTTGCTCGCCGCCATCTGTGCCTGCGCTTTTTTAAGGCCGGGGATCATTCCGGCGAGCGCGCCAAGGCCGCCCATGCGGCGCATCTGGCCCAGCTGAGCGCGCAAATCGTTGAGATCAAACTGGCCCTTGGCGAGCTTGGCCGCCATCGCATCGGCTTCTTCGACCTGAATCGTTTCGGCGGCGCGTTCGACGAGGCTGACGACATCGCCCATGCCGAGGATGCGGCCCGCGATGCGGCCAGGGTGAAACAGCTCGATCGCGTCGAGTTTTTCGCGGTCCCGGCAAATTTAATCGGCTTGCCGGTGACCGCGCGCATCGAGAGCGCGGCACCGCCGCGCGCGTCGCCGTCCATACGGGTCAGTACGACCCCGGTCAGCGGCACCTGATCCGTGAAGCGCTGCGCGACCTGCACCGCGTCCTGGCCGGTCAGGCTGTCGACGACGAGCAGGGTTTCGGTCGGTGCCGACACGTCCGAAACGCTGCGCATTTCGTCCATCAATTGCTGATCGACATGCAGACGGCCCGCGGTGTCGAGCATCAGCACGTCATAACCCTGAAGCTTGGCAGCCTGGAGCGCGCGGCGGGCGATTTCGACCGGCTGCTGCCCCGCAATGATCGGCAGTGTGGCGACATCGACCTGAGCGCCCAGCGTCGCGAGCTGCTCCTGCGCGGCGGGCCGATTGACGTCGAGCGACGCCATCAGCACCTTCTTACCCTCTTTTTCCTTGAGCCGCTTGGCGATCTTGGCGGTGGTCGTGGTCTTGCCCGACCCTTGCAGGCCGACCATCATGATGATCGCGGGCGGGGTGACGCCCAGTTCCAGCTCGGCGGCCTCGGCCCCCAGCATATCGGTCAGCGCGTCATTTACAATCTTGACGACCTGCTGCCCCGGCGTAACCGAGCGCAGGACATTCTGACCAACCGCAACTTCGGTGACCTGATCGACAAAAGTGCGGACGACGGGAAGCGCGACATCGGCCTCTAGCAAGGCGATTCGCACCTCGCGCATGGCCGCGCGCACGTCGGCCTCGGTCAGCGCGCCGCGGCCGCGGAGCTTTCCGAAAACATCGCCAAGCCGCTGGCTTAGACTGTCGAACATGCGCGCAATTCCTTGCCCTTTTGCCCGCTGCGGCGATCCAACGCAAAGCGCGCCGGTGAGCGAAACCTCGCCAACCAGCGGCTATCCGTGGACAGACTTTACCGTCGCGGATGATTCTGTTTGTCTGCTAGACGAGTCTCGCGGACACGGCGCCTTTAGGTCAGAGCAGCATTTTTGGCAAGTGGGGTGAGTTGACGCCTCGTCCTCATCTTTACCAAATCCTCATAGGTCGCGGGCAATCCGATCCCCAAAGCCATTGGGGACTGACCGTTGATGCTGCGCCTATCCAAAAACCCGACCGCGGAGCTCGCAATATTGGCGGGCGCGCCGAACAGCGCGACCAGGGCGCGCCGTGATTTCATTACAGGCGGAATCATAGTGGCCGCAGCCATTTTGTTCATCGGCACCGGCAGTTCGGTCCTGAGCCAAGTGGTCGCATCCTTTCAGGGGATTGGCGGCGGCCCCGATCGCACGCTGGCGGCAGCACTGATTCTGAATATCGCGCTGATGCTGTTCGGCTGGCGGCGGTATCTCGATTTGCTGGTCGAGGTGCGCGAACGCAGCGCGGCTGAAGAACGGGCGCGCCATCTTGCCGATATTGATCCGCTGACGGGCTATCTAAACCGCCGCGCCTTCATGGACGCGGGCGCCGATGCCGTTGCCGCTGCGGTCAAGGCGGGGCGTGAGGCAACATTGTTCCTGATCGACCTCGATCGGTTCAAAAATGTCAACGACGTCTATGGCCATGCGGTTGGCGATCTGGTGCTGCAAGAATCGGTGCGCCGCATTGCCGCGATACTGCCGCCGTCGGTCAAGATTGCGCGGCTTGGCGGTGATGAATTTGTTGCGCTGCTCTGCCATGACGCGGATGGCGATATCATCGAACGGCTCGCCGGGCAGCTCGTCGCGACCATGGAGGCGCCCATCAATTCGCAAAGCCGCGCCGTGCGTGTCGGTGCATCGATCGGCATTGCCCGCATCGATGCCGAAGACAGCAGCATCGAAACACTCATCCGCCGCGCCGACATTGCCATGTATCACAGCAAGGGCGTCGGCCGGAACAGGTTCAGCTGGTTCGAACCCGGCATGGAACTGGCGGTCCAGGACCGCAACCAGATTGAAAATGGCATTCGCGATGGCCTGCCCCGCGGCGAGTTCATTCCCTATTTCGAACCGCAGGTGGACATCGCGACGGGCGAGCTCAAGGGGCTTTGAAATGCTGATGCGCTGGCATTCCCCCAATTGGGGCTGGTGATGCCGGATCGTTTCATTCCCATCGCCGAATCGGCGGGGCTGATCGCCGACATGTCGGCGGCGGTGACCCGAACCGCACTGGAAATTGCCAAACATTGGGATCCGTCGTTGACGCTGGCGATCAACATTTCGCCGCAGCAGCTTAAAGATCCATGGTTCTCGCAGAAGTTGATGAAGCTGCTCGTCGAAACGGGGTTTCCAGCGAACCGGCTGGAGGTGGAGATCACCGAAACCTCGTTGTTCGAAAATATGGCGCTGGTTCGGTCGATTGTCACCAGCCTCAAAAATCAGGGCGTTTCGCTCAGTCTTGACGATTTCGGTACCGGCTATAGCTCGCTGTCGCATCTGCGCGCGTTGCCGTTTGACCGGATCAAGATCGACCGCAGCTTTGTGACCGCGATGAAGGACAGCGAAGATTCTGCCGCCATCGTTCAGGCCATCGTCCGGTTGGGCGAAAGCCTGAAGATGCCGATCACCGCCGAGGGCGTCGAAGACGAAGCCATTGCCCGCGAGCTGGCGGTGCTGGGCTGTGCCAAGGCGCAGGGGTGGCATTATGGCAAGCCGGCGTCAGCATCGGACACCCGCCGGATGCTGAGCGCACGCGGGCTGATGCCACCGCGCAA
>JAAUPH010000319.1 GCA_012035435.1 Sphingopyxis sp.
TGTCGGCGGTTTCACCGCTCTGCGAGATCCCGATCGCCAGGACCGATTCGTCGACGATCGGGTCGCGGTAGCGGTACTCCGAGCCATAGTCGACTGCGACCGGGATACGGGTCAGCTCTTCGAGCAGGAACTTGCCGATCAAGGCTGAATGCCACGAGGTGCCGCAGGCCAGGAGGTGGATGCGGCGTTGAATGCGCTGCACTTTTGCGCAACGGGCGGCGCTGCCGATCGAGAAGGCGCCTACGGTGACCATGGGCGAAGGCTGCACGCCGCTGCTCGATTACCGCGATCATCCGCTCGCGCGCGCGGCAGGACTCGATCTGCGCCTGGGTCTGTATGTTTCCGCGCAACGCAAAGACCGAGCTTCTCGGCTTCACGACGACCTGAACTGTGGATGGGATACTTTCGGCGATGCCATCACTGACCACCAGCGAAAAGGTCAGTACGGCGTCCCCGGCGCTAGCGAGGTTGTCCGGTGCGGTGAAGGTTGGACGTTGCGGATTTGCGGTCGACAGAACAACCGGGGGTCCGCCCGTCTGTGTCCAGTTGTAGGTCAGCGTTGTATTGTGATCGATGTCGAATGAAGACGATCCATCCAAGCCCACAAAAGCACCGGACGCGACATTGGTCTGGTTGGGCCCCGCATTGGCGACCGGCGCATTGTTGGCCAGCGGCCGCATGGTGATCGACACGGTATCGGCAGCACTGGTCGACAGGCCGTCGCTTACAGTCAGCGAGAATGTCAGAACCGCATCGGGGTCACCGCTTGGCAAAGCCGGAACCGTGAACCTCGGCCGACGGGAATTCGGGTTTGACAGCACAACAAAAGGCCCGGCCGTCTGCGTCCATGCATAGGTGACTTGCGTCCATGCATTGGTGACGGGGTTGCCGTCCGGATCTGATGAGGCTGACCCATCAAGAGTAATCACCGTACCGGTCGGAATTGCGGGTTCGCCACTCGCTGGCTGGTCCGGCCCGGCATTTGCGACCGGAACGGCATTTGCACCAACGAAGCTGTAGCCCTTATTGATGTAATAGGAATATGTCCCGGCCGGGTAGCCGGAGACGCCCTGCGTCAGCGTGAAGTTGAAGCCCATATCCGCGTCGCTGGCAGGTGTGCCGTCTGCCCCATCTTGTACGAGATTTGTGATCGCGCTTGCCGGAACGCCGAGACAGCCGGCAAGTCGCCCCGCTGAAATCGACGGCCGAGGCTGAATGCCGCTGGGCCAAATCGGGTTGGTCGTGAATTGCGAGCCGCCCGCTTGTTCCGACCACGAGAAATTTTCGGTCAGCAAGACATAGATGACCCAACCACCACCGCCCAGACCCTCCGCGTAACGGAACAGACTGCATGATCCAAGATCGTTTCGAGCACTAAAGTTCCTTGCAAGTCCGCTTTGCGGATTGGGTGCTTTGACCGTGACCTGAACGGTATCAAGGGGACTGTCATTTTGACCGTCATTGACGATCAAGGAAAAGACGAGGACTGCGTCCGGCGCACCAAAGGCCAAAGACGGCGCAACGAAACTCGGCTGAACGGTCATTGCATCGGTGAGTATGACCGGTCGTCCCGAAATCTGTTCCCATTCATAGGTGAGTGGGGCATTTTCAGGGTCATAGGACTGGCCGCCAAACAATCTCAAAAACGCCCCGGACGCGATGGTTGGGAAATCAGGGCCTGCATTGGCGACGGGCGGCAGATTGCTGGCTTGGGCCGCTGACACCCAGCCGCTGGTGCTCGCGCAGAACAAAAACAGGAACGCCAGCACCATGGTGCGGCTTGCCGGGAAGACGGCACGCATGAATAAACCGTCAACCAACCGGTGATGCCACGCAATACCGATGCTACGAAGCCTCGCGACCATAACTGCAATGAATACTGCCGATATCATGAACGCACAGCTCGCCGCATTGTCTCTTCACGGTTTGGTTCCAAACCTCAGGCGGGCTTGCGTGGACGCGGCCCGCCCACGGTTCCTCCCGTCACGGCGTAATTGAGCCTTCGGAGTCTCTCTGCCGTCAAGAGCGCCACCCCGCTTTGAGATTCCTTGTCAAGCAATTGAGATGAATTGCACGATGTTCGGCGCAAAATGCGTTGACAGTCAGCACCGGAATGGAAACCCTTTGGCGATGAGCAAATCGGTGCCTGCCAAGCTTGGGAAGACAACTGCAACGACCGCCACGCGGATCGACAGCTTCGGCTTCCGGGGTGCTGACATGGATGCCGACGCCAATGCCGCCGCATGGCAAGAAGCAGTTTCGCCGCTTTTCGCCGTGGACGAACTCGGGCGCGGAGAGCCGGGCCGCTTTGAGGCTGATCTTGAAAGCTATGCCATGGGGCCGATGCTGCTTGGTTGCGCACGGTTTTCGGGCCAGCGTTTTTCACGGTCAATGGAGTTGATCGCGCATTCAGGCGTCGATCACATCATGGTGCAGATCTATTTGTCCGGCGGATTTGAAGGCGTGGCCGGCTCGCTGCCCATCGTGGTGAATCCGGGCGACATCTGCGTGTTCGATCTCGGCCAGCCCTTCGAGACGCGCGCAATCAAATCCACCAATCTGACATTCGTTGCGCCGCGCATCCTGCTCGACCCGCGCCTGCCGCAACCCGAGCTTTTGCACGGCCTAGTCCTCAAGTCTGACAATGTTTTGACCAGCCTGCTCGGCCGCCATCTGGTCGCACTTTTCGATCACGCAAGCCACATGACTTTTGATGAGGCCGTCGCAGCCTCGCAAGGCACCGTAGCACTTGCGGTCGCATGCATGCGCGGTGAATTGGAAAGGCGAGATGCATTACTGACCGAAGCTTATTCCCATTCCCTTGTCGAAGTCCGCCGATACATCGACCAGCAGCTTGCTTCAGAGGCTCTCTCGGTCGACTCCATTGCGACCAAGTTCGCGATGTCGCGCGCAACCCTCTACCGGCTTTTCGAACCTGTTGGCGGCGTTGCCGCCTTCATTCGCGCCCGACGTTTGCATCGTGCTTTTTTGGAATTGTCTGACCCCCGCAAACGCGTGAGCGAAGTGGCGCGACGCTGGCACTTCTCATCCGAAGCCGTATTCGCACGCGCTTTCAAGTCAGCCTATGGCATCAGTCCCAGCGTGGCGCGCGGGCCTATGCCATCAAAAGGTGCAAACACCTCGATAGGCGCGGAGCAGAATAGCCCTGTGATCGAGCGCTGGATGCGAGACTTGGTGGCCCTTGGCAAGAATGACGCCGCATGAAGAGCAGCCTTTGCGCAATGAACTGCGAGTTTGAGCTTGCGAATGCCAAGGTAGAGGGAGTTGGTACGGAAGGGCGGCAATTCGCTCTATCCGTGGGACACCTGCCCTCGTAACCCATTGATTTCCTTCAACCCGAAATCTGCCCCACTTTCCTGCAAGCCATCGACCCGATTGGCATTCCCTGTGCCCTCCGGGCCCACCAATTCCCGCTGCTGGCATATCAGCCTGACGTGCCATTCCAAATATAGCGCGCGCCCGCGGGACACCAGAAACCGCTGCACGCCATGTCATGATTGCGCACGGATCGATTTCAGCGCCTCATAAAACGCGCGGTATTGTTGATGCCGGGCGGCAAACAGGTCAGCCCGCAACAGATCGGGCTCAAAGATGCGATCGGTCTGCACAAAGCGCGTGGCGGCTTCGGTGATGGAGGCGTAAAGCCCTGCCCCGACGCCCGCCAGAAGCGCCGCGCCTGCAACCCCGGCATCGAGCGCCTTGAGGCGTCGCAGGGGCACGCCCAGCACATCGGCCCTGATCTGGCACCAGATGTCGGCGCGGGCACCGCCG
>JAAUPH010000320.1 GCA_012035435.1 Sphingopyxis sp.
AGCTCAATTTTTAAAATACCATTAATATTGGGAATTTTAAAAGAACTAATAACATATTCCTCAAAATTGTCAAAAAATTATCCAATTTTGATCCAAATCAAACATTTTTAAAACAGACCGCCACGTTGAGTTGAATAAATGGGTCAACGAAGTTGTGGCTCATTGCACACCGGATACCGTTCATTGGTGCGATGGCTCGGAGGAAGAATACGATAAAATGTGCCAAAAACTGGTCGAAAAAGGCACTTTTATTCGTTTAAACCCTGAAAAACGCCCCAACAGCTATGCCTGTTTTTCAGACCCAAGCGACGTTGCTCGTGTGGAAGACCGCACTTACATTTGTAGCCTAAGAAAAGAAGACGCCGGACCTACCAATAATTGGGTAGCTCCCCGCGACATGAAAGACACCCTCAACGGTTTGTTTGAAGGCTGCATGAAAGGGCGCACTATGTATGTTATTCCGTTTAGTATGGGACCCTTGGGTTCGCCCCTCTCGCAACTCGGCGTTCAGCTTTCCGACTCCGAATATGTGGTCGTAAACATGAAAATTATGACCCGAATGGGGCAAAAAGCCCTCGATATTTTGGGCGATTCGGGCGAATATGTCAAGTGTTTGCATACCGTTGGCGCGCCACTTCAAGAAGACGCAACCGATAAAAGCTGGCCCTGCAACCCCACAACCAAATATATCGTGCACTTTCCAGAAGAAAGATCAATCGCCTCTTATGGTTCGGGCTATGGCGGGAACGCCCTGCTGGGCAAGAAATGCTTCGCCTTGCGCATCGCCTCGATGATCGGCATGGAAGGCGGCCACTCAGTCGACAGCTCGCTGGCGACGCTGCGCATGATGCACGCCCTCGGCGCGCAGGCGGAGCTCGCCCGCGACGCGACCGAGGCCTGGGAAAAGCTGCAACAGGGCGAGCACCGCATCGTGATCGAGCCGGGCGAGCGCATCGCTGCCCTCCCGCGCGACATCGCCATCGGCCCGGCTCCGCTGCCGCTCTTGACGAAGCCAAGTCCGGCTGGGCCAACAGCCGCAACAAATCGGGCATCGGTGATGTCAGACGCACCTCCACCACCCGCCCCGTCATCGCCCGGATATCGCGCACCTTGGCCAGATCGAGCCCGAGCGATGTGCCGCGCAGACGAGCGATGGCGTTGCGGAGTTGTTCGCGGGTGTCGGCAGCTGTGATGGTCTCGCCGTCGGGCCAGGCGCTGTCGCGCAGGCGAAAGATGTAGCTGAGGCCATCGTCGGTGACGATCCACCGCTCGGCGATTGCGGGGATCACCTGTCCGCCCGGATCCAGCGCCACCAGCCCTTCATGGGTTGCTGCGCGCATGTGCTGGGCCGCCGGGGACAAGCGGACGCCCTGTTCGAAGGGATCGTCTGGGGCGCCAATCACTGCCACCTCAATCGGCCCGCCGCCGCCCGAAGGGCCGCAGGAACACATCGCCAAGGCAGCAAGCAAGGGCATCCAGAATCGCATCGGCACATGCCTAGCAGGTCGAACGGCAGCGGTCAGCTTGCAGGCACGATACAGTCGTGGAACCCTGCGCTCACCCCTTGCGCGGCGTGTCAGATCTTGCGGAGGCGACCGGGTTCGGGCGGAGGCGGCGCGCGGTGGGCCCACGATGGCTTGACGATGGCGGCTTCCGGAAGATCATCGGTCTGCAAGGGGCGCCGCGCCTTCTGCGAATCGATTTCCTCGTCAAAGGCGATGCCGAAGCGGTTGTCCCTGCACCCAGGCGACGGAGCCGCCCACCATACCGATGTTGCGCAGTTCGATGGCAAGGCGATGCCCGCGCTGGACGCGCAGCTGGCCCTCTCCCATCATCCCGCCGTCGGAAAGATTGCGAACCCTCACCCGGTGCACATCGACGCTCTGTTCCACGCGGATATCAGCCAGCAGGAAAAGGCTGTCGCGCGCGACGCTGCGTGTCTCAACCCCTGTCATATCCGGACGCTCCTCAACCGAAACTCACCGCTGAACCTCGCCAGATTGCATTACCCCGGTCTGGCATGGTGCGCCATCGCTGGTGCGCGACTTGCGGTTAACGTCAGGTAAAGGACACGATCCGAACGCATGCCTTGTCGCGAGGCGTCCCAAGGCGGCACAGGATCGTGGCCGCGGATTTACGCTCAATCGTCGCGTGACACCTTTTCGCGGCGTTCATGCGCTTCCTGCGCTTCGACCGTCATGGTCGCGACCGGGCGAGCGATCAGGCGCCGAAGGCCGATCGGATCGCCCGTAACCTCGCAATACCCATAATCGCCCGAATCAATGCGGCGGAGCGCGGAGTCGATCTTGGAAACCAGCTTGCGCTGGCGATCACGGGTGCGCAGTTCGATCCCCCAGTCCGTCTCGCTCGACGCGCGGTCGGTGAGGTCGGCTTCGCGGATCGGGCCATCCTGCAAGGATTGCAGCGTCTGTCCGGCGGCCGAGTGGATCGAGCGTTTCCATTCAAGCAGCAGCATCCGGAAATAGGCCTGCTGCCGTTCGTTCATGTAATCTTCGTCTTCGCTCGGGACATAATCCGGGCCCAGCATGCGCTTGGCCTTTTCGAGGACATCGATGTCGTCAGACGCGGTGGTTGGCATCAAGGTGTCTCATCCCGTGAGCCGCTGGGAAGACCTTCGCGTCCTGACGCCCTGAATTTTTTCATTGGCTCACTTGGTCCCAGCAAGCTGAAGCAATGCGCGCCCTATAGGCAAGGCCCCGAAAGCGCACAAGCGGGTTTGGATATGAAACGGGGGCAAACAGAAAGTCGCAGCGGCGTTAACTAATTTTTGACCATAAACCCCGCAACTCTGAGCCACGGAAGGTCGCCTGGGGGGCGATCGGGTGACTGACGGGGACCAGAAATGAACATCATTGCATTGGACACGAATGCTTCACGTGGAACATCGGTCGAAGGACTGCTTGGCACGTGGCTGGCGGCGGCTGGCCAGGGGCAAGTGGGAGCCTGCTTCGATCTGGGCGTTGCCTTCTCGACCGGCAGCAATGGCGCGGCCTGCGACCTGATCGAAGCGCACAAGTGGTTCAACCTTGCGGCTGCGCGTGGACATGAAGAAGCGGCCCATTGCCGCGCCGATATTGCCGACGAGATGACAGCCCGCGAAATCGCCGAAGCCCAGCGCCGCGCGCGCCAGTGGCTCGCCGAAGGTCGCCAGCGCGCTGCGTAAGGCGCGTTAATCGCCCTTTCTGAAGGGCGTGCGGCTACCAAGAAACATCTGGTCGCTCGTCACTCCTGCGCGTTCGCGTTCGAGGAAGTCAGCGACCGCCGCGCGGAAGCCGGGATCGGCGATCCAGTGCGCGGAGAAAGTCTGCACCGGTTCATACCCGCGCGCCAGCTTGTGCCCGCCCTGCGCGCCCGCCTCGACCCGGCTCAGGCCGCGCGCAATGGCAATGTCGATCGCCTGATAGTAACACAGCTCGAAATGCAGGAAGCGCACCTCGCGCGTGCAGCCCCAGTACCGGCCATACAGCGCATCGCGCCGGCAAAGTTCATCGCGCCGAAACAGGATGGTCCGCCGGGCGAATGCACAGTGACGACGGGCACGGACTTCCGGTTCTCGCGAACCCCGGGCTCCTCGCGCGTGGCGAATCGCGCTTTCTGCACCCGCAGTGCGTTCCGGATCGCAGCGTTGTCGATGCGCCGTGCTGCGCTCAGCACGAATAGCGCGAAGTCACCGTCCACTTTCAGCAACAGCGATTTGCCGCCTATGGCCAAGGGTTCGCCGCGGACGCGCGCGGAGACTGTGCGATCATCCGGAGTGCGCAGGACC
>JAAUPH010000321.1 GCA_012035435.1 Sphingopyxis sp.
AACGGCGCGGGACAGTAGCGCATCAGCGCGCGGGAGCGGCGAGCATCGATCGATCAGCCCGCGCAAATCCTGACCGCTGCGCACCCCGCCTGCGCCCTCGAGCCGCAGCCCGTCGAGCGCGGCGTCAACGAGGTAATTTTCCAGCGCGGCATCATCCTTGAGATAGACTTCGGAGCGGCCCTTCGCGACTTTGTACAGCGGCGGCTGCGCGATATAGAGATGCCCCTTTTCAATGATTTCGGGCATCTGACGGTAGAAGAATGTCAGCAACAGCGTGCGAATGTGTGCGCCGTCGACATCGGCGTCGGTCATGATCACAATCTTGTGATAGCGCAGCTTTTCAAGATTAAATTCATCGCGAATCCCGGTGCCAAGCGCCTGGATCAGCGTGCCGACTTCCTTTGACGAGATGATCCGGTCGAAGCGCGCGCGCTCGACGTTCAAAATCTTGCCCTTCAGCGGCAGGATCGCCTGGACATGCCGGTCGCGGCCTTGCTTGGCCGAACCGCCTGCGGAATCCCCTTCGACCAGGAAGAGTTCACATTTGGTGGGGTCGCGCTCCTGACAATCGGCGAGCTTGCCGGGCAGGCTGGCGATATCCATTGCGCCCTTGCGCCGGGTAAGCTCGCGCGCCTTTTTCGCTGCTTCGCGTGCGGCCGCGGCATCGATAACCTTCTGGATTACCGCCTTGGCATAGGCGGGGTTTTCCTCCAGCCATTCGCTCATCCGGTCAGCCATCAGGCTTTCCAAAGGCTGGCGCACTTCGGACGAAACCAATTTGTCCTTGGTCTGTGACGAAAATTTGGGATCGGGCAGCTTTACCGACACGATTGCGGTCAGCCCTTCGCGCATATCCTCACCAGTCAGGCTGACTTTCTCTTTCTTGAGAATGCCCGATTTGTCGCCATAGTTGTTAAGCGTGCGCGTGAGTGCGGCGCGGAAAGCGGCAAGATGCGTGCCGCCATCGCGCTGCGGGATATTGTTGGTGAAACACAGCACATTTTCATAATAGCTGTCGTTCCATTCGAGCGCGACGTCGATGCCGATGCCGTCCCGCTCGCTGCTGATCGCGATCGGATCGGGCAGCAGCGCGGCCTTGTTGCGGTCAAGATATTTGACGAAGGCGGCAATCCCGCCCTCATAATAAAGATCATGCTCGACCCGTTCGGCATGGCGTTCGTCGGCGAGAATGACGCGCACCCCGGAATTGAGGAACGCCAGTTCGCGGTAGCGATGCTCCAGCTTTTCAAAATCGAACTCGATGACATTTTTGAACGTGTCGGTCGAGGCCATGAAGGTTACGCGGGTGCCCTTCTTGCCTGCCGGAGCCGGGCCGTTGACGCGCAGCGGCGCAACCGAATCGCCGTGTTCGAACCGCATCCAATGTTCTTCGCCATCGCGCCAAATGGTAAGTTCTAGCCATTCGGACAGTGCGTTCACCACCGACACGCCGACGCCGTGGAGGCCGCCCGACACCTTATATGCATTGTCGTCGCTGGTGTTTTCAAACTTCCCGCCCGCGTGGAGCTGGGTCATGATGACTTCGGCGGCGCTGATGCCTTCCTCGGCATGAATGCCGGTGGGTATGCCGCGGCCATTATCCTCGACGCTGACCGACCCGTCGGGGTTGAGCGTGATGAGCACGCGGTCGCAATGGCCCGCCAGCGCTTCGTCAATGGCATTGTCCGATACTTCGAACACCATATGGTGCAGGCCCGATCCGTCATCGGTATCGCCGATATACATGCCAGGCCGTTTGCGCACGGCATCCAGCCCCTTCAGCACCTTGATCGAATCGGCGCCATAGGCGTTGGCATTGGGGATTTGACGCGGCGGATTTTCAGGGGTGTCGTTCATGTCAATTCTATAGGCATGCCCCCCGCAAAACCCAAGGAAAAAGTCACTTTCGTTGCGCCATGCGGCACATTGCCAGCGCGGCCCAGCGCGGCTAGTTTGCGGTCATGAAATCGATGCTTGCCCTTACCCCGCTGTTGATCCTTGCCGCGTGCAGCAGGCCCGCACCGCCGCCGGACAATGCACGGCTGGACGATGGCGGCGCGCCAATTGCCACGCGCGCCGTCAATATCGGCAGCGAAGGGCCACGGCTGCCCGCCTGCCCCAGCGTATCGCGGGTAGTTGCGGCGGGCACCAATGTCTATTGGGCGCCAGAGGAAATCCGGGTGCCCAAGGCCAAATTGCCGGGCGGAACGCGGGTCGCGCTATGCGAGGCAAGCGATGATGATCGCTGGTTTGGGGTCGTTTTTGCCGGACCCGATACTGAAATGGACCTGTGCGGCGTGGGCCGCCCGGTACAGGCAGCACGCGAATATCAGGGGCCGTGCCGCTGGGGCTGGATCAAGGGCGGAACGGTGGAATTGGGGCGGTAGAGCACGCGCATCATCCAATTCCGTTCGCCTCGAGCGAAGTCGAGAGGCCCAGAAGGCGTGAACGCATGAGGGGGTGTCTCGACTTCGCTCGACACGAACGGAGAAACCTTAGAGCGTGATGAGCAGAAGTTTGTGCACCGTGATTGCGGCTGGAAGCGTCCCGGCAAGGCGCGGTGCGCCGGGCGAGCAGGGTGCCCGTCCAAGCAGCGCAACGATGTCCGGGGGGCTTCCAGCCGCAACCCCAAGGGGCGGGCCGATGCACAAACTTCTGCTCTTCACGCTCTGGCTACCCGCGGCAATCCTCGATCACCCGGCCGATTTCGGCCTGCACGGGCAGCACCAGCAGCGATGATCCACGCAGACCGAAGCGTCCCCGGCTGAACGCGATACGGTCAAGCGTGATGTCGGCGATTGGAATCATCGCGTCGCCAAAACGCAGATCATGGCTGTTCGTTGCAGCACTGGTCAGCACATCAACGCGCGCTGCGGTGTCATCGACAGACCGGAGCCGCAGCGCACGCTGTGATGCCAAACATTCCAGACTTGCGCGTTCTTGCCCGCTCGCATCGACAAAACGGGCAATGCGCTTGGCGCTGTCAAAGCTCCAGTCACCCTCGATAATCGGCAAGTCTTCCCATGCGCTGACCGGCGGTAGTGCAGGTTGGGGCGGTGGTGGCGGGAAGGTGACAGGGATCGGCGGGCGCGGTGCCGGTGGCGGCGGTGCCGACTTGGGCACAACCGCACAACTCGCTGCAATCAAAAGCAGCGCGCTTCCGGCCATCAGGCGGATATGACCGGTCATGCGTCAAATCCTCGATACTCGATCACTTCATCCAGCGGCGCGCGCGGCACTGGCCAGCGGTTGACCGCATGAGCGGTGTCGGTGTGACCGATGGCAAGCCCGCAGAACAGCATCTGGTCGTCATCGATACCCAGTTCGCGGCGGATTGTTTCGCCGTAGACGGCCCAGCATTCCTGCGCGCAGGTCCCCAGCCCCGCCTCGGTCAAGAGCAGCATCAGCGATTGCAGCCACATGCCCATGTCGGACCATTGCGGCGGGCCCATGGTGCGCGGCGTATAGAGGAAGAGCATGACGGGCGCGCCGAAGCCCTGAAAATTCTGGGCGAATTGCATCATCCGGCCCATTTTATTGTCGCGCGGGATGCCGAGCGCTGCATAAAGCGCCTCGCCAACGCCATAGCGCCGCGCCTTCCACGGGTCGGGCAGCACTTCGGGATAAATGGCATATTCCATCTGCTGTCCCGCCGCGCCCATCGGCAAACGTTCGGCGATGACCGATTTCAGCCGCTGCCACGGCGCGCCAGTCAGCACGATCGCGCGCCACGGTTGCAGATTGCCGCCCGACGGCGCGCGCTGCGCCGCCTCC
>JAAUPH010000322.1 GCA_012035435.1 Sphingopyxis sp.
GGGCGACGCGCCCCCCGCGCATATCGCGCCGATGAACCGGAAAAAGTGGACGAGACGCTCACCCCGCCGCCCCCGCCGGTGAATTGGCAGGACCAGTTGTCCGACGATCTGGTCACGCAAATCCTGGATGGTCGCCGCCGCCCGGGGTATCAGCAGGACCTTCCCGACCGGGTGACGCAGGATAACCCCGGCGCGCTGCGTCCGCCGCCACCGTCGGCCTTTCCTTCGCTCGAAAATCAGCTGCCGGTGCCAGACCGCTGGCGGCTGATCGAATCGCTGGGCGTGGTCAAGGAACGCTGGTTCGACCCCTATAACCAGAATCTGCTGAAGGGCGACCGGCCGATCTGTATCCCCACCGCCGAAGAGCAGGCGAAGCGCAAGGCGGCGGCGATCCCCAAATGCGCAACGCCCAAATTTCTGGGGCTGGAAAGCCCCGATTGGTTCTTTGTCGTCAACGCCGTGTCGGACACCGTCGTCGAACCGCGCACCTTCCCCATTCCTGTCGGCGTGCAGACGACCGAACGGCCCGGCAGTCTGGATGTCTTTGGCCGCACCCCCAGTCTGGTCCTGTCGCAAACCTTCATCGGCGGGGTGGCGCTGATCAAGGGGATGACCGCGTTCAAGCCGCCCGATGTCGAATATCGCCTGACGCTGGCGTATAATATCAACTATGTCGATGTGCCCGAACGGCGCGTACTGTTTGTGCAGCCGTCGAAGAAATCGAGCCGCCTCGACCATTTTCTGGGCGTGCAGGAATTTTTCATCGACAAACATTTGCGCGACGACAGCGACCGTTATGATTTCCACTCGATCCGGCTGGGGATTCAGCCGTTCCAGTCAGATTTTCGCGGCTTTTTGTTCAACGACAGCCAACTGGGCGTGCGGCTGTTCGGCAACCGCGACAACAACCGCTTCCAATATAATCTGGCGGCCTTTTGGCGACTGGAGAAGGACACCAACTCCGGGCTCAATTCAATCGTTCAGCGTCCCCGCGACGATTATATCTTCATCGCCAATGTTTATCGTCAGGATTTCCCCTTTGTCGGCCTGACCAGCCAGATCACCGCGGTCGCCAACCTCAACCGCGAGGCTGACAATATCGAGATTGACGACAATGGTTTCCCCGTCCGCCCCGCGCTGCTCGGCGATCTGCGCGGGCGCGATTATGATGCCTATTATGTCGGCTATAATGCCGATGGCCGCATCGGGCGGGTCAATGTCACCGCCAGCCTCTATGGCGTGCTGGGGCAGGACCGGAACAGTTTCTTTACCAGCGCGCCCGCCAAAATCCGGGCCGGTTTCGCGGCAATTGAGGCAAGCTATGACGTCGACTGGCTGCGCTTCCGCCTGTCGGGCCTCTATGCCACCGGCGACAGCAATCCCTATAACAACACCGAAGGCGGCTTCGACGCCATTTTCGAAAACCCGATTTTTGGCGGCGCGGACACCAGTTACTGGATCCGCCAGACCATCCCGTTCGCGGGCGGCGGGCGCGCGATTGCGATCAATGGCCGCAACGGCATCTTGAACAGCCTGCGCGCATCAAAGGAACAGGGTCAGTCCAATTTCAACAACCCCGGCACCATGTTTCTGGGCGCAGGCGCCGATGCCGATCTGTCACCGCAAACGCGCCTTTCGTTCAACCTCAACCATCTGTGGTTTGAAGATACGGCAACGCTGCAAGCGCTGCGCAACGAAGGGTCGATCCCCAAGGACCTCGGCTGGGACGTCTCGCTCGCGGCGATCTGGCGGCCCAAGGCCACGCAGAATATCGTCGGACGGTTGTCGGCGGCGGCCTTCCTTCCGGGCAGCGGGTTCAAGGATTTGTTCGACGCCAAGCCCCGCACCGACGCTTATTATTCCATCCTCGCCAATGTCATCCTGAGTTATTGACGATGCAGCAGCTGATCCGCCTTGCCCTTGCCTTTCTTGCCTTGCTGGCGATGCCCGTGGCGGTATCGGCGGCGGAGAAGGAAAAGCCGGTGAAGGTCGTCTACCGCTTCACCCCGCCTGCGCCGCGCGAACAGACGGTGGCAGAGGTCGCGGAAAAATCGGCTGGTTGCTATTCGTGCCACGTCCAAACCGACCAGCCGTCGATGCACAAATCGCCCGCCGTCCGGCTCGGCTGCACCGACTGCCACGGCGGCAATGCCGCGATCGAACTGGCCAACGCCAGCCTCCAGCACGACGATCCCGGCTCCAGCGGACAGCTTCGACGCTGTACTTGCCTCGCTCAGCTTGATGTACGTGATCGACCGAGCTGCTGCCGCGAACGAGATTGCGCGCGTTATGCGGCCGGGTGGGCGCTTCGCCATCACATTCCGTTCCCCCCACGACCTTGATCTCTGGCGGATCAACGGCGGCACGCTCATCGGCGGGGCCGGGCGTTTCGAAGCTCGACGACCTGCGCAATGCTCTGGGCGACCTGAAAAATTGTCGATGTCCGCCGCAAGCCCGACGGCCTCGGCAATAGCCTGAAGGTGAGTCCCGACAAGCTGCCACCCGAGCAGCGCCGCTCGCGCGCCCGCCTGCGCGCGGTGGCCGGGCTGCTCCGGCAAAATGACTTTGACCTCGTTGACGAGCCCGCCGGCGCCGACCGTGCCGCTGGTCACCGCGAAGGCACCTCCGTCGATCCGCCCCACCACTTCCAGGCGAAGCTCGGCGCGGTCGAACGTTTCGGCGTGCAAATGCCCCTGCACCCCGATCCCGGCGACCGGCACGCCCATCGCAAGCAGCTCGCGGATGTGCGCGACGTAGTCGGCGAGGCGGCGCCCGGTGAGGATGTCGTAGTCGTTCAGATAAAGTTTCGCGTCTGGATCCTTCGCGTGCACCCACTGCGCCATCCCGAGCGTGATGCGCGGCCCAAGGCGTTCGGCGTAGAAATTGCCGTGGATCATTTCGTTGTTGAGATCGTATTCGGCGAACCGCCCGCGGTAACGCGCACCGATGTCGAAGGCGCGCGCCTGCACCTCGTCCACGAAGTGCAGCAGCACGGAGATGAGTCCCATGCACACATAGCCGATGAGGAGGCCCGAGATGAGCAAAGTCACCGTGCTCACCCGCCGCGCGAGCCCGAGCATCAGGAGCAGCACGGCGAGCGCTCCGGCGTGCAGCGCGGCCATGGTCTTGCCACTGCCCACGTCTCCCTGCAGCAAACGATTCATTTTTGCCCGCTCCCCATGTCGGCAACGATTTGCCGAACGGCGCGCACTTGGGCACCGGTGAGCGTGTAGGGCAACGCTTCCCGCAGTTGTGTCGTGAGTTGTCGCTTGTTTTCGAACGCCGCGCCAACGCGAGACAGAAAACTTTCGCGCGTCAGTCCGTGCAGGTCTTTCACCGCGCGGTTGTAGTCGAGGATCTGCATCTGGTTATCGGGAAAGATCACGGTCCAGAAGGTCTGCCGCGGCGTCGCGCCGAGGGAGCGATAGAAGCGCAGCGCGGGTTCGTTCCAGTCGAGGACGGACCATTCGATGCGGCCGCAGTCGCGAGCGACGGCAGCTACGGAATTGAAAAGGGGCTCATCTGCGGCTTCCCCATCACCAGCGACGGCAAGACCTGGAAGATCGTCCAGGGGCACGAACACAACGACTTCGCTCGACAGAAAATCGAAGCCACCGTCAACGAGCTGAAGACCGAACGCGACACCGTCCGCGACCTGCTGCCGGGCTGAGACCACGAACCGCGTTTATTAGTATTCCGGTTGCCATGGCCACGGCTTGTCGTGGCCATGCGCTTTTTCAGACCGCG
>JAAUPH010000323.1 GCA_012035435.1 Sphingopyxis sp.
AAAAATCAACCAGTAGGTGGAATCGTTCTGAACTCGTTCGTGCTCATATTGCAGCACCTGTTCATAAACATAGCGCGGAGAAAGGCAGCCTAGAGACAGCCAAGGGGAGAATTTAGAAGAGTCATCTGGCGCTAACATGCCATTGCGAGTCTCTTTATAAACCCGTAGCCGATTTTGTGTCCAGAAGTAATGCTTCAGCCGGGCCTGACCCGCGCGCTCGCCTGTCCGCCTATCTCACCGCCAGCTTCCGTCCCCCGGTGACCGACCCCGCACTGCTCGGCAGCTGGACAGGCTTTTGGGCACTCGCGCGCACCAATTCCCGCGCCGCGCAAATCCACCGCACCGGTTACGCCGCCTATCGCGCCCGGCTAGCAGCATTGCTGGTGGACTGCGGCCTCACCGGCGAACTAGCCGCACGCCAAGCCATCGCCCTTACTGCGCTGGTCGATGGCTTATGGCTCGAACTCGTGCTCGACCCCGCCACTTTCGGCCGCGATGGGGCGATTGCGATCATCGAAGAAAATTTATGGCGCCCCGCGCCGGATAAACGTGACGAATATGAGTCGCCGTTCCTGCTATGATAAGGGTCAATTATTTCATTTGTAACGACAACCCGGCGACCATCCATTCGACGCAGTCTGCTGCCTCGGCGACTCGTTGATGCAAAAGCCCGGCCACGTCACGGAACTGCCGCGCTAGCAGATTGTCAGGCACGATGCCCAAGCCAACCTCATTGCTGACGACGTAAACCGGACATGACACTTCGGCCAATGCCGCCACGAGTTCATCACAGGCTGCGCTGCTATCCATTTCGGCCAGCAGAATGTTGCTTGTCCAAAGTGTGAGGCAGTCAATGAGAAGTACTTTCCCCGGATTGCCATATCTGCGGATCGCTGCGGGCAGCTCGATCGGGGCTTCAACCGTTCTCCAGCGGGAATCTCGGTCGTCTTGATGCCGCGCAATCCGCGCCCGCATTTCATCGTCGAACGGCTGTGCTGTGGCAATGAAGATGAGATCTGCCCCAGCCTCTTCCGCCAGCTTCTGCGCCCGGCGGCTTTTCCCCGACCGGGCACCGCCGAGGATAAATGTCAGCGCCATCATAGCTTTCAATCTTGCTGTGAACGCATGGCAGTCTTATGAGGGTGCGGCGTTCGGTTCCCAGAGATGGGATTAATAGGGAATGTGGAAGCAGGCGAACAGCCAGTAATCCGCAACTGTCCCCGCAACTGTGACCGGTGAGCGGTCGCTCCACATGCCACTGGCCGGGCAACCGGCTGGGAAGGCGGAGCGGACGTGATGACCCGGGAGTCAGGAGACCTGCCGAAAGCAGTCGGTCCTTTGCGCGGACGGGGTGTTCAGCGTGATCGAGGTTTTCCTCGCGTGACGACATCGTGTTGGGGTGGCGCGCGCGGGTGATGCCGGGTGACCAAATCTCGTGCCATATGCGCGTGCGACCCCTTTTGTTGTTGAAAGGGAAACCATGCGCCATCGTCCTCCAATAAAGTTCAGCCTTCTTGTGGCAGCTGCCGTCAGCAGCCCGGGCGCTGCCTTTGCCCAGGCGGCAGCGGAAGCAGAAAATCCCGCAACCGTCATTGTGGTCACTGCCAACCGCACTCCGCAGCCGATTGAGAGGATCGGCCAATCGGTCACTGTGATCGACGCTCCCGAGCTTGAGCGTCGCCAGACCCAGACAGTCGCTGACGTGCTGCGCACCGTGCCGGGGGTCAGCATCGCGCGAAACGGTGGGATCGGCACCTCGACCTCGGTGTTCATCCGCGGTGCCGACAGCGATCAGACTGTCGCACTGATCGACGGTGTCAAGCTCAACGATCCGTCGTCACCCGGCGGTGGCTTCAACTTTGGCAATCTGCTGACCGGGAATATCGAACGGATCGAGGTGCTGCGCGGGCCTTCTTCAGTGTTATGGGGCAGCCAGGCGATCGGCGGGGTCATCAATATGATCACGAGGCAGCCGACCGAAGATCTTTCCGTCAATCTGCGCGGTGAATATGGATACCGGAACACCGGCCAGATCGTCGGCAACATCGCCGGCAAGGCCGGGCCGCTTTCGGCCAGCGCCGGGGCGGGATGGTTCCGCACCGATGGCATCTCGGCATTCAGTGAAGCGCGCGGTGGCGTTGAAAAAGACGGTTATGAGAATTTCGGCGCCAACGCCAATCTCAACCTGGCGCTGGCCGATTGGCTGTCGGTCGATGCGCGCGGCTGGTATTCGGACGGGCGCGTCAACATCGATGGCTTTCCCCCGCCCAGTTTTTCGCTGGGTGATGTGAACGAAGAATCGCGAACCCGCGAACTGGTTGGTTATACGGGCGTGAATGCAGCATTGTTCGGCGGACGCTTCCGCAACCGGCTGGGATTTGCCTATACCGACACCCGCCGCCGCAACATCAGCCTTGCCGGGACGCCAACCGAAACCTTTGCAGGCAATGGCCGCAATGAGCGGTTCGAATATCAGGGCATCTTCGACTTTGCCGAAGGCTGGCAGGCAACCGGCGGTCTGGAACGCGAAACGTCGCGTTTTTCTAGCAGCAGCTTTGGTGCCGCAGCCAGCATCGGGCGGGCGCGGATCGACAGCATTTATGGTCAATTGCTGGCAACACCGATGACCGGTCTCACGCTGACCGGCGGCATCCGCCATGACGACCACAATCGCTTCGGCGGGGCCACGACATTCGGGGCCAGCGGCGTGTTCAAGCCGGGCCAGAGCGGCACGACAGTTCGCGCCAGCTATGCCGAAGGGTTCAAGGCCCCCTCCCTGTTTCAGCTGCAAAGCGATTTCGGCAACCAGTTGCTGCGGCCGGAGCGCTCGAAAGGCTGGGATGCCGGGGTGACACAAGCGCTGCTTGGCGGTGCCCTGCAGGCCAGCGCAACCTATTTCCGCCGGGATTCCACCGATTTGATTATCTTCATCTCCTGCCCGTTGCCGCGCACGGATATCTGCGCGGGCCGGCCGTTTGGCACCTACGACAATGTGTCCCGGGCCAGGGCCGAGGGCGTCGAGATCGGGCTGACGCTGCGGCCGGTCGATGTGCTGCATGTGCAAGCGAATTACACGTACACGGATTCCACCAACCAATCGCCCGGAAATGCCAACTTTGGCCGGCAGCTGGTGCGCCGCCCGCTGCACAGCGTAACGGCACTCATCGACTATCGTTGGTCTTTCGGGCTGGAGACCGGGGCCACGCTGACACATGTCGGTCGCAGCTTCGATAATGCTGCCAATACCAGACCCGTTCAGGGCTATGTGCTCGCCGATCTGCGCGCCTCGTTCCCCATCACAGACAGAGTCGATGTGTATGGCCGCATCGAAAATCTGTTCGACGAACAGTATGAGACGATCCTGCGCTTTGGCACACCCGGCCGGGCGGGCTATGCCGGCGTGAGGTTGCGCTATTGATGATCGACACCGCGCGCGCCAGCATCGCTCCTTTTGTCGGCCATGGCGGCCGGATCGATCTGCGCGCGCAGCGTTTCCGCAGGTGGCCGATTGGATCGATTTGTCGACCGGGATTGCGCCCTGGTCCTATCCGGTCGACCTGACGGCCATGTCGGTGACCTCGCTGCCCGATCCGGCGCTGCTTGCGGACCTTGAAGCGCGCGCCGCCGCCGCATTTGGCGTTCCGAACAGCCGGGTGGTCGCGGTGCCCGGCAGCGATATGGCGTTACGCCTGCTCGGACGCATCCTGCCTGGTCCTGCGGGCTGGGCGGCGCCGGGCTATTCG
>JAAUPH010000324.1 GCA_012035435.1 Sphingopyxis sp.
CGGCGCACAGTGCGCGCGGCGGGCGATCTGGGGCTGAAAGCACTTACGCTCTATGCCTTTTCCAGCGAAAATTGGAAAACGGCCGGAGGACGAGGTCAGCGATTTGATGGGGATGATGAAGCGGTTCATCGTCTCCGATCTCGACGACTTTGCCGACGCGGGCATCCGGCTCCACGTCATCGGCAATTGGCGCGCGATGGCGCCCGATGTGGTCGAACTCGTCGAACGCGCGATTGAGCGGACGTCGGTCAACAATGGTACATCGCTCGCGGTCGCGCTCAACTATGGCGCGCAGGACGAACTGGTGCGGGCTGCACAGGCTGCGGCGGGCGAGGGCGCGGTTACTGCCGAGGCGATCGAGCGCCACCTCGATACCGCCGACCTGCCGCCGCTCGATCTGCTGATCCGCACCTCGGGTGAGGTGCGGCTGTCCAATTTTCTGCTATGGCAATCGGCCTATGCCGAAATGCTGTTCACCGATACACTGTGGCCGGATTTCGGCGCGGACGATCTGGCGGCCGCAGTCGCCGAATTCGCGCGCCGCGAACGGCGCTATGGAGGATTATGAGCGCTGAGGCGGTGACGAAGCGCAAGTCGGACCTGTTGCCCCGCGTCGTATCGGGCGTGGTGCTGGTCGGCATTGCGGCGGCTGAATTGTGGTTCGGCGGATGGGCCTTTGCGGTGCTGCTCGCGGTTGGCGGCGCTCTGGTGCTGTGGGAATGGCTCGCGCTGGTGCGCAAGATGACCATTGGTGCGCCCTTGCGTATCTTGCTCAATCTGCTGGGCCCCATGGCGGTGGTGGCTACGGTGGCGGGATTGTGGATTGTCCGCGAAGAGTTGGGCTTTACCGCGGCACTTTGGGTGCTGGCGATGGTGTGGGCGACCGATATCGGGGCCTATTTTGCGGGCCGCGCCTTTGGCGGCGCGCGGCTGGCGCCCAGCATCAGCCCGTCCAAGACCTGGTCGGGCCTGTTTGGCGGCGTGATTGCGGCGCTGGTCGTCGGCGCAACGCTGGGCGACCGGGCGGGCATCGAAGGCGTCCCACTGTGGATCGGCGCACCGATGGGGGTGCTCGCGCAGCTGGGCGATCTGGCGCAAAGCTGGATGAAACGCAAAGCCGGGGTCAAGGATTCGGGCCGGATCATTCCGGGCCATGGCGGCGTGTTTGACCGCGTCGACGGCTTGTTGCCGGTGGCGATCCTGCTTGGCGCGCTGGCTTTGATGGGCCGGCTGACGGTGGCGGGATAGACATGGCCCGCCGCCTGGCCATTTTTGGAGCGACGGGATCGGTTGGGCAATCGACGCTCGATCTGGTGCGGCGTAACCGTGCGGACTGGCAGGTCAGCGTTCTGACCGCGAACAGCGATGTGGTCGAACTGGCCGCGCTGGCACGCGAATTTCGGCCCGATCTGGCGGTGATCGCCGATCCGGCGGCTTATCAGGGGCTGGCCAATGCGCTCGATGGCACGGGCATCGCCGTGGCGGCAGGCGAGGCGGCGTTGGTTGAAGCGGCGCAGCGTCCCGCCGACTTGGTGATGGCGGCGATTGTTGGTTGCGCCGGGCTCGCCCCGACGATGGCGGCACTTGCGGCAGGGACGAATGTGGCGCTGGCCAACAAGGAAGCGCTGGTGTCGGCGGGCGCATTGATGACCGCGGCGGCGAATGCGTCGGACGCGCATATCTTGCCGGTCGATTCCGAGCACAATGCTATTTTTCAATGCCTTGCGGGCGCGAGCTATGATCAGGTTGCAACGATTACGCTGACCGCGAGCGGCGGGCCGTTCCGTACGATGAGCGCGGCCGACATGGCGCAGGTCACTCCGGCGCAGGCGGTGGCGCACCCCAATTGGTCAATGGGTGCCAAGATCAGCGTCGATTCGGCCACGATGATGAACAAGGGCCTGGAACTCATTGAGGCGCATCATCTGTTCCCGGTCGGGCTCGACCGCATCCGCATCCTGGTGCACCCCCAATCGGTCATTCATTCGATGGTCGAATTTATCGACCGGTCGACACTGGCGCAGCTGGGAGCGCCCGATATGCGCATCCCGATAGCCAGCGCGCTCGCCTGGCCTGCGCGGATGGCCACGCCGTGCGCGCCGCTTGATCTGGCCAGCATCGGGCGGCTGGATTTTGAGGCGCCCGATGAAGTGCGGTTCCCGGCGACGGCGCTGTGCCGTGCGGCGATTGCCGAAGGTGGCGGGCGGCCCGCGCAGCTCAATGCCGCGAACGAAATTGCGGTCGCGGCGTTCCTCGCAGGCCGCATCGGCTTTCCAGCAATTGTTGAGACGGTGCGGGCGGTGATGGACGGCGAAGCACCGGCAGTGCCGACCATGCTTCAGGACATATTCAGCATCGATGCGGCAGCACGCGCGGCCGCGACCCGGCGGGTGGAGAGTTTGGAACATGCTTGAACAACCCGGCGTCCTGTTGACGCTGCTGGCCTTTCTGGCGGTCATCGGCCCGCTGGTGACGGTGCACGAGCTTGGCCATTATTGGGTCGCGCGGCTGTGCGGGGTGCACAGCGAAACATTTTCCATCGGCTTTGGCCGCAGGATTTTCGGCTGGCGCGACAAGCGCGGGACCGAGTGGAAGATCGGCTGGTTGCCGCTCGGGGGTTATGTCCAGTTTCTGGGTGACCGCGATGCGGTGAGCCAGCCGAGCGCCGATTGGAAACAACTGCCGAGTGCGCAGCGCGACCGCAGTTTTCCCGGACAACCGGTGTGGAAGCGGGCGGCCATTGTGTCGGCAGGGCCGATCACCAATTTCCTGTTCGCCATCCTGATCTTTGCGGCCTTTGCGATGACGGTTGGGGTTAGTTCGACGCCGCCAACGATTGGGCAAATCGCGCCGAACAGCGCGGCTGGTGATGCGGGCCTGCGCGCCGGGGACCGCATCATCAGCATCGATGGCCGCACGATGGCGACGTTCAGGATATCCCGATGACGGTCGCGCACACGCTGGGCGAGCCCATTGATCTGGTGATTGTCCGCGGCACTGACCGGTTGAGTTTGACACTGTCGCCGCGCCTGATCAGCGAAAAGGACCGGTTCGGCAATGATCTCCGCCGTGCGGTGATCGGCGTCCTGCCCGGGCCGCCAGTCTACACGACCAAAGGGCCGATTGACGCGCTCAGCTATGCCGCTGATGAAACTTGGGGCATTGTGCGCCAGACGGGCGAAGTTCTGGGCCAGCTGCTCACGGGCAATCGATCGGTGAAGGATATGGGCGGCCCGCTCCAGATTGCGCAGGTCTCCGGACAGATGGCGACGCTGGGCCCCGAGGCGCTGATTGCGTTTATCGCGCTCATTTCCATCAATCTGGGGTTCATCAATCTGCTGCCACTGCCGATGCTCGATGGTGGCCACCTGCTTTTTATGCCTATGAAGCGCTGCGCCGCAAACCGGCGTCGGTTCAAGTGCAGGAATGGGCGTTTCGTTTTGGCTTTGTGACCATCGTTACACTGATGATCGTCGTGACTTTCAACGATTTGGGCCGATTTGGGCTGTGGGATGGGATAGCGCGCTTGATTGGCTAGCCATAAACGGGCAGGGAGAGCCCGCATCGCGCACGGGGGAATGCGCATTTCGCCGGGGCTGGATTGAATTTTTTTTCGGGATGATTGGCGTGGCAGCAATGAATATGTCGGCTCGGGTGCGGATGGCATCGGTGCTGTTGGCGGGAACCATGCTGGCGGGGGTCGCTCCGACGGTGTCGGCGCAGAA
>JAAUPH010000325.1 GCA_012035435.1 Sphingopyxis sp.
CTGTCGGCCTTGCGCAAGGTCGAAAGACCCCACCCACTGCGACTAGGCGGCAAGCCGCCAAGTCTCGCTGGCCCTCCCCTGAAGGGGAGGGCGAAGGCTGGCGCGGAGGATGACAGCGCGTGGGCGTGTAGGACAGGGGAATCTGGTTTGACGCAGGGGCGCGGAAGGCACCCCCCGGGGACATGCTATTGCGTGTCCCCGTTCGATGGTGCCTTAGGCATCGTCGTTCTTCTCGCGAGTGTACACGTCCGCAAAGTGCTTGGCGTGCCTGTTCCATTCGAGATTGGAGTCGAAACGCGCGACCAAATATGCCGATAGCATTCCCGCTATACCTGCGCTCAGTCCAGAGCCTTGGATTTCCATGACCACATAGAAGACAATTATCGCGAGAAGCGAATATGAGGCAGCGGCCAGGCCGCTATAATGAGGATCCCTCGCTTTTGGCCGCGATCCTTCCGACTCTTTTTCGGCCTTGAGGAATGCTGGTTCGAATGCCATGTCAATCACCATACACAATGCAGCTGACTATTAGACCCTAATCTTCAAACTCAGACACTACCCAAAGTCAGACGTTCGAATGGACTATGCAGCGCCTGCGAACGGGGACACGCAATAGCGTGTCCCCGGGGGTTCAGGAGTGTTACTCCGCCCCCTTGTCCACCTTCGCCGCCTTGCCTTTCGCCTTCCCGGCCTTGGGGGGCGCAGAAACGATTTCAAAGCTCAGCGGGTTGCCCACCTTCGCGTCCTCGCCGGTTTTCAGTTTCACCTTCACCTCGCCGCCGTGGACCAGTTTGCCGAAGAGCAGTTCTTCGGCGAGCGGCTGTTTGATCTTTTCCTGGATCAGGCGGCCCATCGGGCGCGCGCCATAGAGTTTGTCGTAACCCTTTGACGTCAGCCACGCCCGCGCCTCATCGTCGAGCTGGATGTGGACGTTGCGGTCCGCCAGTTGCAGTTCGAGTTGCAGGATGAACTTGTCGACCACGCGCGCGACGACCTCTGGCGGGAGATAGCCGAAGGGGACGATGGCATCGAGGCGGTTGCGGAATTCGGGGGTGAACATGCGCTTCACCGCCTCTTCCTGCACATCCTCGCGCGAATTGTTGCCGAAGCCGATGCTTTCGCGCGCCATGTCGCTGGCGCCGGCATTGGTCGTCATGATCAGGATGACGTTGCGGAAATCGACCGTTTTGCCGTGGTGGTCGGTCAGGCGGCCATTGTCCATCACCTGCAGCAGGATATTGAACAGGTCTGGGTGCGCCTTTTCAATTTCGTCGAGCAACAACACGCAGTGCGGGTTCTTGTCGACCGCATCGGTGAGGAGCCCGCCCTGATCATAGCCGACATAGCCCGGGGGCGCGCCAATGAGGCGGCTGACCGAATGGCGCTCCATATATTCGGACATGTCGAAGCGTTCGAGCGGGATGCCGAGAAGCAGGGCGAGCTGTTTCGCCACCTCGGTCTTGCCGACGCCGGTGGGGCCCGAAAACAGATAATTGCCGATTGGCTTTTCGGGATCGCGTAGCCCCGCGCGCGACAGCTTGATCGCGCTCGACAATATTTCAATCGCGGTATTCTGGCCGAACACCACGCGCTTCAAATCGGTTTCCAGATGTTCGAGCAGCCGCTTGTCGTCGGTCGATACCGTCTTGGCCGGGATGCGCGCCATGGTGGCGATGACCGCTTCAATGTCCTTGGCCGTGATCGTCTTTTTGCGCTTTGACGGCGGCACCAGCATCTGCATCGCGCCAACTTCGTCGATCACATCGATGGCCTTGTCGGGCAGCTTGCGGTCGTTGATGTAGCGCGCCGACAGTTCGACGGCGGCCTTGATCGCATCGGGGGTATATTTGACCTTGTGATGGTTCTCAAACGCTTCGCGCAGTCCGGCAAGGATTTTCTTCGTATCCTCCAGGCTGGGTTCGACCACATCGATTTTCTGGAACCGGCGCAGCAGCGCGCGGTCCTTTTCGAAATGGTTGCGAAACTCCTTGTAGGTGGTTGATCCGATGCAGCGGATCGTGCCGCCCGACAGCGCGGGTTTGAGCAAGTTTGACGCATCCATCGCGCCGCCGCTGGTCGCGCCCGCGCCGATGACGGTGTGAATTTCGTCGATGAACAATATGGCGTCGGGCATCGCCTCCAGCTCGGTCACGACCTGTTTCAGCCGCTCTTCAAAATCGCCGCGATAGCGTGTGCCGGCGAGCAGCGCGCCCATGTCGAGGCTGAAGATGACTGCGGGCAGCAGCACCTCGGGCACGTCGCCCTCGATAATCTTGCGCGCCAGCCCCTCGGCAATGGCGGTTTTGCCGACGCCGGGGTCGCCGACGTACAGCGGGTTGTTTTTGGACCGGCGGCACAGGATCTGGATCGTCCGGTCAACCTCGGCATGGCGGCCGATCAGGGGGTCAACCTTGCCGACCTTGGCCTTTTCATTGAGGTTGACGGTGAACTGGTCGAGCGCGCTTTCCTTCTTGCCCTTGCCTTCGCCCTTTTCTTTGGGCGCGGCTTCCTTGGCTTCGGGCTCGGGCTCGGCGGCGGGTTTGCCGCTGCCCTTGCCGACGCCGTGGGACAGGTAAGAAACGGCATCAAGGCGGCTCATATCCTGCTGCTGCAGGAAATAGACGGCATAGCTTTCGCGTTCAGAGAAAAGCGCGACGAGCACGTTGGCGCCCGTCACCTCGTCCTTGCCCGACGATTGCACGTGCAGGATGGCGCGCTGGACGACGCGCTGGAACCCGCTGGTGGGCGATGGGTCGCTGTGCCCCTCTACCTTCAAACTGTCGAGTTCGGTGTCGAGATAATGGACCACCGCCGCTTGCAGGTCGCCCATATCGACGCCGCACGCACGCATCACCTCGGCGGCATGTTCATCATCGACCAGCGCGAAGAGCAGATGCTCCAGCGTCGCATATTCATGATGACGGTCCGACGCGGCCTTCAGCGCGTTGTGGAGGGTTTTTCCAGGGCATCGGAAAAAGACGGCATTGCATAAACTCCTCGCGGGCTTCCGCCGGGAGAGGCGAACCCGCAAGTCACAAGGTGGCCCTGCTGTCACCAAGCTGCAAGAGGAAAGCGAAGGGGGGCGTTAACTTTTCATCGGCGGGGGGCATTGGGGGCGTCTGTTACCTCGTGATCCCTGCGAAGGCGGGAAGCCAGCTAATCATGGCGCAAGGCGGAGATGTCAGGCGTTGGATTCCGCCTTCGCGGGAATGACGAAATATGTCCGGGGGGACAGGGGCCGCCCTACCCTTTCTTGAACAGTCCTTCGGCAATCGACCGGTGCGCGCTCGCCGCCGCCATATGCGCCTTTGTCCGCGCGATTTCGCTTTCGAGCGCGGCGATGCGGGCGTGAAGTTCGTCCATCGAAAGCGGGTCGAGCGGCTGTTTGGCCAGCGCGTCCATCGCGTCGTCGCGGCGGCGGGGGAGGTCTTCGTCGTCCATGGCGGGGTGAAGTGTTGACCGCACCGGCGTGCCTGTCAATAAGGGGGCGGGGGCGAACTTATCCTATTTCGTCACCCTGAACTCGCTTCAGGGTCCATGGAGCCATGCAGCGGCTTTGCGCCATGGATGTTGAAACAAGTTCAGCATGACGATTTTTGTGATTGGGAGTTTGCCAGCGTGTCCAGCCTGCCTGCCCGCATGACCGCGGTCGCCCATTTCTGCGCCCGGCGGACCCGAGGTGTTGGTCGCCGGTCGAGTGCCCCGTCCCCAGCCGGGCCCG
>JAAUPH010000326.1 GCA_012035435.1 Sphingopyxis sp.
GCCAGTGGTATATTCTTCCCCAAACGCCTTGACTTCGTCTGTGGCTATGCGAATCGCCGCCTCCTCCTGCGCATCGATCAGGGGTAGCAGCGTTTCCACGAACCGGGCCAGATTCCACTGGGCAATGGCCGGCTGATTGCCCAACGCATACCGCCCATGCCGATCAATCGAGCTAAAGACGGCCTTGCGGTCGTAAACATCGATAAAGGCACAGGGGCCATAGTCGATGGTCTCGCCCGCAATTGCCATGTTGTCGGTATTCATCACGCCGTGGACAAAACCCACACTCATCCATTGGGCGATCAGTGCGGCCTGGCGACGGCGCACCACTGAAAGAAGGCCAGATAGGGGTTCGCAGCGTGGACAACTGCGGGGTAGTGGCGCGCAATGGCATAATCAGCCAGTTGGCGGACCCTTTCCGTCTCTCCGCGGGCGGCAAAATATTGGAAGGTGCCGACGCGGATGTGGCTGGCCGCCACCCGCGCCAGCACCGCCCCCGGCAAGGGCGACTCGCGCCGAATGGTCTCACCCGTGGTGACGGCGGCCAGGGCGCGGCTGGTGGGAATGCCCAGCGCGTGCATGGCCTCGCCCATGAGGTAAGACGAGATGTCGGTAGGGCGGTCATAATCGCAAAGGATGCTGGTCCCGCGTCTGCGAAGGTCGGCGTCGACGATCACCACACTCATGCCCTCGGCGGCGCTGGCACGTGCGAGACAGACTGCTGTTGTGGTTTTGCCCTCTCCTGGCAACGCCGACGTGATTGCAAGAACCCGCGGCCGTGCTCCAGGCGAAAGCGTGAGGAATGTCCGGATCGAGCGAAAAGCTTCGGCAAACAGGGAGTGGGGATGCGAGATCACATAATCGTGAGGTGCTTCCGCCACGCGCCGACCGGTGAGCGTCGACTTCAGTGTCGGTACTGCGCCAGCGTAGCGCAGCTGAAGCCTGCGCTCGACGTCGCGCTTTGTCTGGACGCCCCTGCGCAAATACTCCGCCAAAAGGATCGAGAACAGGCCCGCGCTTCCCGCAAGCACGACGCCGGCCATTCCGATCAGGATATAATTGGGGCTTGAAGGCGCCTTCGGCACGATAGCGCGAGACGCAATTCTGGCATCCGGCATCGCGCTGTCCTTGAGGGCACCGCTTTCCTGCGAACTTTCGAGGAAGGATTCATAGATGGCCTGTGCAGCAGCCGCCTTCTGCTCGAGAGCGCTGAGGCCGGTTTGGGCCACACTGTTGCCTCGAACAGCACCCAGGGCTCCGCCGCGGCTTGCTTCAATCGAGGCCACGCGCGACTGGGCCGTTTGAACTTCGGCTTCAAGATTAGAGAGAACGCGGTTGATCTCGTCCTGGATCCGGTCTCGGATATCGCGAAGTTCTTCTTCTACCTGGCGGCGCTCGGGATGAAGCGGGCCATAGCGCTCACGAAGGACTGCAAGCCTTGCGCTTGCCGTGGATTCCTGCTGCCTCAGGCTTCCGATTGTCCCGGATCCCAGCGCAGCGCCCACATCAGCGCCCGCTCCGCCTCGGCTCATCTGTTCGCGCGCAGAATTGAACCGGCCCCGCTTCTCGGCAAGATCGGCTCGCGCTTGGGCCAACTGCGTGTTGAGATTGGAAACCTCTTGCTCGGCATTCGTCGCACTGTTGCTGCTCGAAAGTCCGTTTGCGGCTCGGTACTGATCAACAGCCGCCTGCGTGGAGATGGCGTTTTGCTGGAGTTCAGCGAGCCGGGCATTGATAAAATCGGATGAGTTCGTGCTGCGTTCCGTCTTCGCCTGCACCTGGGACAGAAGATAGGCCTCCGCTACCATATTTGCAGAAGCAGCTGCAAAGGCGGCATCCTCGCTTACCGAGACGATATCGACAACCCGGACATCTCCAGCTCTCCCGACGGATATGGAGCGCCGGATGCGCGCTGCAAGCGATGCCAACTCTTGTGAATTGAATTTGTCGCCGTCAGGCGATGCAAAGCGGGACGCATAGAGTTCAGCAGCTCGCTCGGCCACCAACGGAGAGCGGATGAGTGCAATCTCCGTATCGACTTCATCCACCCCGCCGAGGCTGCGGCGAGCATCCGGGCCGGCGGCGGGAACCGGAGCGTTGGTCGGTTCTATGACAAGACTGGCGGAAGCTGCATATTGCGGCGTCAGGACCGCCATGATGGCCGCGGTTAAGCACAGGATCGTAATAACAACGATCGAAAATATCAGAAGGTTGCGGCGAAAACGCCTGCCATAGAAGCCCAGGATCCGGCAGCAAAGGAGTGCGCGCATCGCCTGCAAGCGACGCGCCGTCGTCTTCCAAATCGTTATCGGGTTCGGTTCTAGGCATCATTCCCCCCCTTTGTCCTATCCTAAACGCCACTGCAAGCATGAGCGTTGCGGTGCACAATAAGCCTATGCCGGGCGGGGTATCAATTGCGTGCATGTCCAACGTGGCGGGCTACAACACGCGCGCCACACTTTTGTGCATTAGCGAACTTGCGTTTGTTTCCGGCGAAGCGCCGCGTTATGCGCGGCAGACGGTCCAGCTGGTTGATGAGGGATTTTTGAGTGCTGGCACCCCATGACTGACCTCAAGCGGAAGACCGTAGCCGGCATATTGTGGTCTGTCGCTCGTGCCGGATGGAGCAGTGCGGTAACGCTTGTGCTGTTCATCCTGCTCGCCCGCATTCTCGAACCCGAAGATTTTGGGCTATTCGCTTTGGCGAGCATACTTATCGAGGTGGGGCGTATTCTGTCATCGGGCGGGATTGGGGACGCCGTGATACGTGCGCAAGAACCGGATGACCGCTTTCTTAGTACGGTTTTCTGGCTGAATATCAGCCTATCTTTTGCTTTTGCAGGGCTTATTGCCATCTGCGCGCCGCTCTACGACTATTTTATCGGTGGTGCGGATAGCCTGGAAATCATCTTTGCGCTTGCGTTGACATTGCCGCTCAGCAGCTGCGGGGCGGTGCATGGCGCGCTTCTGGCCCGCGAGTTCAGCTATGCGAAACTGACCTTGCAGGCGATGATGAGCGGATTGTCGTCAGGCGTGATTGCGATAACACTAGCGCTCAGCGGATTTGGCGTATGGTCGCTAGTCGCTCAGGCTTTTGTCTCAGCCATTGTCTCGGTCGTTTTTGCATGGGTCGTAACCCGCTGGCGACCTTCGTTGCAGTTCGACACCACGGTGATTCGATCGATTGCGGCATTCGGTGCGAGCCTTGCGGTGACGCAATTGGTTTGGATGCTGCTTGTCCGGGTCCAGGATCTGTTCATCGCAAGTTTCTATGGGCCTGGTGCAGTCGGTCTATACCGCATTGCATGGCGGATGATCGAAATAATAGCCAATATGTTGCTCGGCCCGATGGGCGGAGTGTCGCTAGTTTCTTTCGCTCGCATGCAATCCGAGCCCGAGCGCAGGCGCCATGCGTACGGCAAGCTGATCAGCTACGCATCATTTCTGGTGTTCCCGATGATCCTTGGGTTTGGTGCAACTGCCGGGTTATTGATGCCGCTGATCTTTGGTAAGAATTGGGACGAGGCGGTGCCAGTGGCACAGGTTCTCTCACTGATGGTCGTCCCGTTTGTGTTCAATTTTTTGCCGGGCCTGCACTGACCTCGGCAAACCACGCGGCCGAAGTCCTCAAGGTCGCGATGGTACAGCTTTTGACCACGATCCTGTTCACTTGGATCGCAGTGCCATTTGGTCTGGTTGCAGTCGCGGTGGGATATG
>JAAUPH010000327.1 GCA_012035435.1 Sphingopyxis sp.
GGCTATTTCATCAAGCTGCTGGCCGGTTCGCCCGTTCTCAAGATCACTTCGGATCGGGGTTTCCGGCAGTGGTACTATGACCGGCTCGAGCCCTGGAGGCACTTTGTCCCTGTCGCCCAGGACCTCACGGATCTTGAGTTGGCCGTCAACGTCCTAGCCGCCAGGCCCGACTGGGCGGAAGAGATCGGTGAGCACGGCAAGGCTTTCGCACAGACCCTGAACTTCGCAGAACAACTAGAATTGGCGGGCAAGGTAATTGCCACCTTCACCAACAGATAGGATTAGCCATGAACTTCATTGAAATCGTCGATCAAATCCTAAAATCGAGCGATCCCGATGCCATCGGATTGCCCCGCCAGAACGACGCGACTGTTGCCATCCAAAATCTGGCCAATGAAATCATGTCCGAAAGCAAAGGTCTAATCGGCGCCGAAGGCACGGAAAGCGACTATTTCAAGTGCTGTGAAGACCGCTTCGCAACGCTCCTCACAATGGCGCTGACTTATCTGCCGGCCGGTTCACGATTGCTGGATATCGGAAACGCGCCCGGATATCTCGCGATCATGCTGGCCCAAGCGGGTTACGAGGTTGACGGCATCAATCTTTCGGACGCATGGAACTCAACTTACCCCGACCCTAAGTATCTCGAGCTCTTCCGCGTCAAATCGGCCGACGTCGAAAAGGTCGCTCTGCCCTATCCCGACGGGTCGTTCGATGCGATCGTCTTTACCGAAGTGCTGGAGCACATCGCGATCCGCCACCCACGCGAAATCCTTCCGGAATTCAGGCGGGTGCTAACGGATACAGGCGCCGTCATCCTCTCGACGCCAAACGTCTGCAACGTCAGCAACATTGTCTCGTTATTGCAGGGGAACAATATCTTTTGGGATTCGGACATCTTTTATGGAGGGACTGATCGCCACAACCGCGAATTCACTCCGCGCGAAACCCGGTCGCTATTCGAAGACAACGGGTTCGAAACCCTGCAGTTCTTCGGCATGAACGATCACGCCAATTGGCGGGCAGGATCGGCGCATCACATTTACGACTTTCAGGCCGCCCACGGCACGCCCGATCACGATTTGATGCGCAACACCATCGTCGGGGTCTTCGCCAAGGCCTGAACACGCCGCATCACCTCCGCAACCACAGTTGAAGCTATTGTTTCATCTGATTTATCGCTTTAGTAGCCCATGTCATTCGGCGCGTGTGCGCTTCCAGCTTATTGAAAGAGTCTGGTCATGATCGCGGTCCAAGCTTCAGTCGAAGAATATGTACAAAGTGGTCACCGCAATGTGGAGGGTTGGTTCTCGGGTAACCAGCTCGACATGCTTCTCATCGCCGATAAGCTCCAAAAGCGGCTGGGTATAGGCGGCGCAGTTGTAGAAATCGGCGTGCACCACGGCGTCTGTTTATCATGATGATGCTGCTTCGGCGTGCACAAGAGAAAGCGGTCGCAATGGATGTATTCGACCTTCAGGAGTTCAATACAGATTATTCGGGGCTGGGCGACCTCAACACCTTTCTCGCTAATATCGATCGCCATGTCCGATCGCGCGATGATTTGGAAATCGTCAAGGCTGACTCTATGCAGCTCGAGCCTGCCGAGATCCTAAGGGTCACCAAAGGCCAGCGGTTCCGGATGTTTAGCGTCGACGGCTCGCACACCACCCACAACACCGCTAACGATTTACGTGTGGCGCATCGCCTGCTGCAACAAGGCGGGATGATCATCGTTGATGACTACTTCAATGGTGGCTATCCAATGGTTGCCGAGGGCGTGGCACGTTTCATGATACTTGAGCCTGCGATCAATATCGTGCCGGTTCTCGCTGGCGCAAACAAGGTTGTATTCACGACCAAGTCACACCACCGTGAGTATCTCGAGGCCTATCGTGAAATAAAGATAGACGGCGATGGTTGGCTTACTGAACGCGAATTCTTCGGCGTTCCTTGCCTCTGCTTCTGAAGATTTTGGAAAAGCAAAACTGTATGAAAAAAACTCTGGTTAGCGGTGGTGCGGGCTTTCTCGGATCGCATTTGTGCGATAAGTTGATTGCGCGCGGCGACGAGGTCCTGTGCGTCGACAACTTCTACACCGGATCGAAGCAGAATATTGCGCACCTGCTGAACAATCACGCGTTCGAACTGATGCGCCATGATGTCTGCTGGCCGCTTTATGTGGAAGTGGAACAGATCTTCAACCTCGCCTGCCCCGCAAGTCCCGTTCACTACCAGAACGATCCGGTTCAGACCACCAAGACCAGCGTGCACGGGCGATCAACATGCTCGGTCTGGCCAAGCGCGTGAAAGCAAGGATCCTCCAGGCATCCACGAGCGAGGTCTATGGCGACCCGACAGTACACCCCCAGCCCGAATCCTACTGGGGCAACGTCAATCCGATCGGCATCCGCAGCTGCTACGATGAGGGCAAGCGCTGTGCCGAAACTCTGTTCTTCGACTATCACCGCCAGCACGCCCTTGAGATCAAGGTGATGCGGATTTTCAACACCTATGGTCCCCGCATGCATCCGCAGGACGGGCGCGTGGTTTCGAACTTTATTGTGCAGGCGCTTGGCGGGGTGGACCTGACGATATTCGGTGACGGCTTGCAGACTCGTAGCTTCTGCTATGTCGATGATCTTGTGGACGGGATGATAAAGCTGATGGACAGCCCCGCTGACTTCACGGGTCCGGTCAATATCGGCAATCCGGACGAATTTTCGATGCTGGAACTCGCCGAAGCGGTCCTTCGCCTGACCGGCAGCAGCTCTAAAATCCGCTTCGAACCCCTTCCGCAGGACGATCCGAAGCAGCGTAAGCCCGACATCAGCCTTGCACGTTCAGCACTCAACTGGCAGCCGAAGGTGGCTCTGGAAGACGGCCTCAAGGAGACAATCGCTTACTTCAAGTCGATCCTCTAGGGCTACGTCACGCGCCCTTCGTTCAGGGTTTCCAGAATAAATGCGGCGGTCGCCGCCCAGGTTTGGCGATCCGTCGTCACCGGGCTTTTTTGCGCGGGCCCGTTGAGCCAGCGCACGATCTCCCCCGCCAGAGCGCTGGGTGCAATATCGACGTCGAATAGAGTTACCCCGTGTTTTTCGAGCGGTTCGAACACATCAAGACGCCGGGCCAGAACCGGCTTGCCATGCGCCAACGCCTCCACCACCGGCAAGCCAAAGCCTTCCGCCAGACTCGGAAAGATCATCCCGGTGCACGCGAAATACAGCCTCGCGAGCGCTTCATCGCTAATCCGGTCTGTCCAGAACAATCTGCGGCCGAATTCCGGGTGATGTTTTAGACGGCGGACAAACTCGTCCATCTTCCAGCCTGCACTGCCGACCAGCACCAGCCGAGTCTGAATTCCATCCCGCCAGAGCATTTCCATCGCTGCGAGACTATCGACGTGCCCCTTGCGCGGCTCGATTGTGCCAACCTGCAGCACTATGGGCGCTCCACTCAGACGCTCCAGTACATCCTCGAAACCTGGTGGAAGGCCGGTCGAGGGGCAGCTTCCGCTAAGGTCCCAGCCCATCGGGATGACTACCGCAGGGGGGCACTCCACCAGCCCAGCTTGCTGCCGCAAAATTTCGGGGATCTGGCGGGCAACCGGTTGGGAGACGCAAAAGAAACCGTCCGCCGTGCCCGCGATGATCGCAAGCCAGTTGGAAAAACGCAGCACTGTTGGGCCGAGAACCACTG
>JAAUPH010000328.1 GCA_012035435.1 Sphingopyxis sp.
GCCCAGCGTATAGCCCGTCACATCTCCGACCGCGGGCGTATACTCATAACGCGCAACCAGCACTGGTATGTCACCGCCGCCCGGCGCCGTCGCGCACCCAGCCCGCTCCGGCGGCATAGGAAGCGAGGGGCGCAGCAGCACGATCCGCCCCTGAAAATAATCGACATCATAATCCTCTTGCGGACGCAAATCGCGGCGCGAGAGGGAGAGGCCGGTGTCGCGGTCGCGTACTTCGATGCTGAGCCGTTCGGACCCGATCGTGATGTCGCGGCGCTTGAGGAAATAGAGCGAGCCGCCGGTGCCACGAAATTCGTCGCGTGCGGGAATGGTGCCGGGATCGGCGGCAAAGGCGGTGAGCGTGAGCTTTTTTTCACCAAAGCTGGTGGTCGCGACACTCTTGTGATCGGCGATCGCGCCGAATGTCCCGCGGTTGAGCTGGACCAGTTCGGCGCTGTCGATGTCGGCGATAAAATTGCCGACCAGGAGGTGCGACTTATCCTTTTCGACCTTCAGGTAGAAGCGGCCCTGCGTGGGGGCATCCTCGACCAGCGTGGAGTCGTCGCCATAGACAGGATAATGTTGACTGTTGTCCAGCCGCCGCAGCAATTGGCGCGGATCCTTGCGGTCCAAATTGCTGAACAGGTCGGACAGCAGCGTTTCGCCAGTGTCGAGCGAGGCGGTTATTGTCATGCCATTCGCCATTGCGCCCTTGGCATAGAAGGCCGCGCGCGAGTGGAGATTGTCGCCGTGGGCGAGCGGGTCGCCGCCGACCTCGATGGCCGCGCCGGTGCCGCGGTTCGACACGAAGTTGAGATCAGCCTGACCAACGTAAAACCACTCGTCGCGAGGGCGATCAATGGGGCGGATCACGCTGAGGCCGCTGTGCTGACCGATGACGCGAACCGCGCGCTGATTGTGCGTCACCAGCTGGCGCGCGGCAAAGCGCCCGTCCTTGTCCACGGGCACCAGCTGGCTTTCGACGCGAACCAGATCATCGCCCGGCGCGGTGGTGCCGGTGACCGTGACCGATATGGCTTTGCTCAGCGCGATGTTGCGGATCCGCGCTTCATCGCGGCTGCCGAACAGCGCGCGGGGTGGGGGCGCTTCGGCCAGCGGTGTGTCGAGCAGGGTCAGCTCCTGAGCGGCGGTTTCGTCGAACGAGCCTTCGTAGGCATCATAGACGCGGTAGGTATAGAAGAGCGCGTCGGGGGCAGCGCCATCTGGCTGCCAGCGCGCGGTGCCGTACTCGTCGGCGGCGATGATGGCCAGCGGGATGCTGTCGGGCGCCTGATCGGCCGCGAAAATCCGCACTTCGCCCCTGGCGACAAAGGCCGGGTAGTTGGTGTAGCTGATGAAGGTCGCTGTCGCACCGCGCACGATGCCGCGCTCGCTCTCGGCCAGACCGACCGCGAGGACCGGCTCGATCGAGCTTGGATCGATGCGCACTTCGACCGACAGGGCGCGGGCGTTTCGGCCGAGGCGACGGTTGTCGGCGCGCCGATTTCCTGCGCCAGAACCGGAACCGCCAGACCGAGGCTGGCTAGGGACGATGCCCCGGCCAACAACAAGTTGCGGCTGACGCGCAAGGGCTGAGCCGCGCGGGCGAGGGTCGGGATATGGGTCATTGATCTTGCTCCCGCACCGCTGCTTGCGGGCGCTGGACACCGAAATTGAGTTCGCTCAGCTTGCCGCGCGTCAGTCGGATCGACTGCGGATTGTCGGAGGTCGGCGCAAAGCCCACCGGGACCGAGCGCATGTCGAGTTTGAGCACGAAGTTGGAACCGATCTGGCCATTGGGCACGGCGGCGCAGGCGATGTGATAGCGGCCATGGGCGTCCGCCGTGACCAGCTGGCCGTTCACCGTCGCGACGCGGGCGGCGGCGATGCCGGGTTCGCCCGCATCCTGATAGCCGTCGCCGTCGCGGTCGTCGAAGACCTTGCCGATGACCTCCGCACAATCGAAGATTGGGCTGGCGATAATTGATACCACGGCCTGTGCCCGGTTCGAAACGTCGCCGCCGCTGATCGCGCTGCGGGCGAGCGCCGTGTTGATGCGGTCGCCCTCGCGAACCCCTGCGCCGATGACAGCGACGATCTGATAGGTGGCGGTGGCGTTGCCCGCGAGCGTCTGCCCCGCCCAGCGCAACTCGCGGTCGGCGAGCGCCGGCTCCAGCGGCACGCCATCACGGCGCGGCCGAACCGGGGACATATTGAACCCGGCGGCAGGATGTCGACGACGTCCACCGCGACGCGCGCCGCGCTTTCATTATTACGCACAATGATCGTGTAGGGGACGAGGTCGCCGGTGCTGGCGGTACGTTTCTCGCTGGTCTTGGTCACCAGCAGCGGTGCGCGGTTCAGGAACGGGTCGAGCGGAATATGGTTGTTGACCACATGCGCGTCGCCAGCGGCGATGCGGAAGGCGAGATAGTATAGGGTCGGGTCGCCGATCTTAGGCGCGCCCGGCCCAGGCACGACGCCTGCCGGATTGCTGAGCCCGCCGACGTTCAGCGCACCGCTCTGCGCCGCGATCACTGTCGAGATGGGGTCGGCATAGCCAGTGGGGGCCATGACCTGAAGGCGATATTCGGTCCTCGCTGAGGGGCATTGCGGAGCTGCGCCGGTGATGATGTCGAACCGGTAATAGCCGTCCGCACCCGTCACCTGACCCGCCTGAGCCGGGTCGAGATAGCAGCTGACGGGCAAAGCCGCGCCGTTCGCATCGGTGAGTGTCACCCGCGCGCCAGCAATCGGTGCGCGCGTGATCGCATCATAGATCACGCCCGACGGGTCGATCGGCATATTCTGGTTGGCCAGCGTGCCGTCCACCGGCAGCACCGCACCCTCGATACGACCATAGATGGCACCGCTAACCGGATGGCGGAAGCGGATGGTATAACCGCCGCCGCTGAGCAGATCGGCGACGGTATAGCTGCCTCGCGCGTCGGTGCGGGCCGTGCCGACGACCGCGCCATCGCGGACAACCTCGACGATCCAATCCTGCTGGTGCGGTTCGCTGCCTTCGGGCGTGCGGTTCATATTGGCGTCGAGCCACACCACCCCCGTTACCGCGCTGCGCGGCGGGAGGATGGTGATGCTGATCGTCGCGACCGCGCAATTGGCCGGGTTGAGCCGCTCGCACAATTGATAGTCGAAATTATAGCGGCCTTGCGCCGTTCCGGGTGCCACGCTGACATAGCCGGTGGCGGGATCGAGGCTGAGTCCCGCAGGCAGGACGGCCCCGGCTGCGAGTGCAATCGTGGCATTGGCGGAGGTCGCAGGCTGGCCGTTGACCGTATCGCCGGTGAAAGCGTTCACTACATCGCCGCGCCTGCGCCGCCATTGACGCCGTCCATGCTGTCGGGGGTCGCGACAACCGGGGCGGCGATGACCGTCACCGACACTGTTGCGGCGGCGCAGTTGGTGGGGTTCAGCCGTTCGCAAATCTGATAGTCGAAACTATATGTACCAGCGGGTGTGCCGGGATTGACCGACACATCGCCGGTGGCGGGATCAAAGGCCAAACCCACAGGCAGCACCGTGCCCGGGGCACGGCCAGGCTCGAGCTGCCGGCCGGCGATCACGAACTGACCGTAGTCAGCGAAGGGCAACAGTACCCGGTGCGGTTCAGTTCGGGCGCTGACGACGAACTGGAACTCGGCGTGCGTCTGGTAGAGGGCACGACGGAACCTGCGGTTGCG
>JAAUPH010000329.1 GCA_012035435.1 Sphingopyxis sp.
CTGAATGCCGAGTCGTACTCGGGCATGAATCCTGGAACCGCGGAGGGCACGCCCTTGCTGCACGGCCTCTCGCTGCGGGCGAGCACGGTCTACGACAGCCTGTCGCGCGTCCACGAAGAGTCGCTGCAGACGTTCGTGACGGCGCAGACCATGAAGGCGAACAGCAGCTACTCGGGGGCGAGCCGCTTCCGCACGGGACTTGGCTACAAGGACGGTCTGTCGTTCCAGGACCTCGAGCTGACCTTCACGCCGAGCACTCTGCAGCGGCTCGGCACGGTCTCCTGGCAGCGGCCGAGCGTGGGGCTACTGCGGTCCAGTTGGGCAGCTACAGTTGGCTCGGCAGCATGCGGCAGCAACGCACTTCGAACTTCGGTGGCGGCTCGACGCTGGCGACGGCGGTGGAGAGCTACACGTACGACCAGTACGGGCGCATGACGCAGATGAAGGACGTGGTGACGCCGTCGGGCGGTGCGTCGGTCGAGAAGAGCAAGTTCGACTACACCTACAACGCGGCGAGCAACCTGCTGAAGGAGACGTACGCCAAGGTGGGTGGCAAGGTCGGCGACCGGTTCACCTACGACGCCTACCACCGGCTGAAGGCGGCCTACATGGGCGTCGACTCCACGACGATGACCGCCTCGGGCGACCCGACTGGCTACACGTCGGCGATGGACCAGAGCATCGCCTATGGCCGCGGTGCGTCGCGCTTTGACGAAAATAAGCGCGCAGTCACGGAAAAATATATGGGTCCCATCGTCAAAACGGTGATGACGCGGTGCATTCAGTGTACCCGCTGCGTCCGCTTTGCCGAGGAAGTGGCCGGTGTGGAGGACATTGGCGCCATCTATCGCGGCGAAAATATGCAGATTACCAGCTATCTGGAACATGCGGTCAAAAGCGAGCTGTCGGGTAATGTTGTCGATCTGTGCCCCGTCGGCGCACTGACCAGCAAACCCTATGCGTTCGAAGCGCGGCCGTGGGAGCTGACCAAGACGCTGGGCATCGACATGATGGACGCGGTCGGCACCAATGTGCGGATCGACAGCCGCGGGCGGCAGGTGCTGCGCGTGCTGCCCCGCGTCAATGATGACGTGAACGAGGAATGGGCGAGCGACAAGACGCGCCACCATGTCGACGGCCTGACCCGCCGCCGGCTTGACCAGCCGTTCGTGCGGCGTGATGGCAAGCTGGAACCTGCAAGCTGGCAGGAAGCCTTTGCAGCCGTCGCCGCCGTCAATGCAGGATCGTCAGTGGCCGCCATCGCGGGCGATCTGGTCGATTGCGAAACGATGTTTGCGGCCAAGGGGCTGGTCAATGCGCTCGGTTCGACGATGCTTGAAGGGCGTCAGACCGGGCTCAGCTATGATGTTTCGAGCCTGTCGGCGGTCAATTTCAACACAACCATCGCCGAGGCAGAGAATGCCGACGTCATCCTGCTCGTCGGCACCAATTTGCGCTGGGAAGCGGCGCTGATCAACACGCGGCTGCGCAAGGCGGTGTGGAAGAAACGCGCGAAAGTCTTCGCCATCGGGGCCGAAGTCGACCTTAGCTACAAGCATGAGTGGTTGGGCAACGATGCCGCGCTTGTCGCGAAATTGCCCAAGGCGGTGCTGGACGCGTTGAGCGGGGCAGAGCGACCGATGATCATCCTCGGCGGTGGCGCCTTGGCAGTGCCTGGCGTCCATGGTGCGGCACTGGCTCTGGGCGACAAGATCGGTGCGATCAAAGACGACTGGAACGGCTTCAACGTCGTCCACATGGCCGCGAGTCGCATGGGCGGGCTGATGCTCGGCTATGCCCAGCCAGGCGGGATTGCGGACATCGTCGCGGCCAAGCCCAAACTCGCCTTCTTCCTTGGCGCGGACGAGGTCGACTTCGGTGGGTTCAACAAAACGCTGAAGGTCTATGTCGGCCATCATGGCGACAAGGGCGCGCATGCCGCCGATATCATCCTGCCCGCCGCCGCCTGGACCGAAAAGGCGTTTATCACCGTCAATACCGAGGGCCGGGTGCAGCGTAGTGAGAAGGCGGTATTTGCGCCGGGTGACGCGCGGGAGGACTGGAGCATCTTCCGTGCACTTGCCGATGCGCTGGGCGTTTCGATTGGTTTTGATAGTTTTGCGGAATGCCGCGCCGCGATGATCGCGGCTGTCCCGGCGCTGGGTGTCGAAGGGCTGGCCAATTGCGGATGGAGTGTGCCAGCTCTTCCCGCAAAGCCCGAGAGCGGCCCGATACCGTCGCCGATCAAGGATTTCTACCTGACCAACGCCATTTGCCGCGCGTCGCCGACGATGCAGCGCTGTTCGGAAGAAATATTGCACGGCACGGTGTTTGCGGAGGCGGCGGAATGAGCATGGGCTGGACGGCAATAAATGGGGACAGTCCTTTTCAAGTTGGGATTGCTCCGTTCCTGACGGAAGCCCTTTCGCGTGGCGAAGGACTGTCCCCATTTATTGGCATGGACGTGCATCAATGACCGCGTTCTTCCAAAATCTCGGAATGTCGTTCGAGGCCGCATGGCTGACAGCGACCATCGCGGGCATCCTCCTGATCGCGCTGCCGCTCATGCTCGCCGTGGCCCTCATCATCTATGCCGATCGCAAGATCTGGGCGGCGATGGCGCTGCGGCGGGGGCCCAACGTGGTGGGGCCGTTCGGTATTCTTCAGTCCTTCGCCGACGGGCTCAAAGTTTTCCTGCAGGAAACCATCATCCCCAGTTCGGCCAACCGGGGCCTGTTCCTGATCGCTCCGATCATCACCTTCACCGTCGCGCTGCTCGCCTGGGCGGTGATCCCGTTCAATTCGGGCGCGGTGCTGGCGGACATCAATGTGGGCTTGCTCTACATCCTCGCGATCAGCTCGCTGGGGGTTTACGGCGTCATCCTGTCGGGCTGGGCCTCCAACTCAAAATATCCTTTTTTCAGCGCGATGCGCGCGTCGGCGCAGATGATTTCCTATGAAGTGTCGATCGGCTTTATCCTGATTTCGGTTGTGCTGTTCGCCGACAGCTTCAACATGAACGACATTGTGGAGGCGCAGCAGGGCCATGGCCTGGGCTTCGTCAACGCATTCGGCTTCAACCTGCTGCTCTTCCCGATGGCGGTGATGTTCCTCATCTCCAGCCTCGCCGAAACCGCGCGCGCGCCCTTCGATCTGACCGAGGCGGAGAGCGAGCTGGTGGCGGGATATCAGACCGAATATAGCTCGATGGCCTTCGCGCTGTTCTGGCTGGGCGAATATGCCAATGTGCTGTTGATGGCGACGCTGAACGCCGTGCTGTTCTGGGGCGGCTGGCTGCCGCCGGTCGACTGGCCGCCGCTCTATGCCGTGCCAGGCATCATCTGGCTGTTCGCAAAAATCCTGTTCTTCTTCTTCATCTTCAGCTGGGTGAAAGCGACCGTCCCGCGTTACCGCTATGACCAGTTGATGCGGCTGGGGTGGAAAGTGTTCCTGCCGATATCGCTGTTCTGGGTGTTTCTGGTGAGCGGTTATCTGATGTTGACGAGGCATTCATGACCACCATCGCCCACCTCATCAAATCCTTCACGCTCTGGGAATTTCTCAAGGCGCATGCCCTGACGCTGAAGTATTTTTTCAAGCCCAAGGCGACGATCAACTATCCGTTCGAAAAGAACCCGATTAGTCCGCGCTTCCGCGGCGAACATGCGCTGCGCCGCTATCCCAATGGCGAGGAACG
>JAAUPH010000330.1 GCA_012035435.1 Sphingopyxis sp.
GCAACGGTCAACTCCCGACGGGCTGACGCCGCGCGAGGCGCTCGAACGCGCTTTACTGGCTAAAAGCGCTGGCGGGGGATACGCACGCCTAGACCCGCGCACGCCGCTGCCCGTGCGGTGCTTCCCAATGGCTCCGCCTGCGCCTACATCAGTATAGATGAATGATCGTTTTTCCAGCCTTGATAACCGCCGCGCGCTGATTGACCGGCGCGCGCTCGCCGATGCGCTCGATGCACTGGCGGCGGAGTGCAGCGATATATCGCGGCGGCGGCGCGGCCTTGTCACCCTGCTGAAAACCGCGCTTGATGCTGGGCGTGAAGAAGTGGCGCAGCGGCTCGCCGCCAATCCCTCGGCGGGGCGTCCGGTCGCGCTGGCGCAGACGTTTCTGATCGATCAGATCGTCCGGCTGGCGCATGATTTTGTCACCGCGCATCTCTATCCATCGGGTAACAAATCCTCGGGCGAACGGCTCGCGATCATCGCGGTCGGCGGCTATGGCCGTGCCGAAATGTGCCCGCACAGCGATGTCGACATCGGCTTTCTGACCCCCTTCAAACGGACGAGCTGGACCGAACAGGTCATCGAGGCGATCCTCTATACGCTATGGGATCTGGGGCTGAAGGTCGGGCATAGCTCGCGCTCGCTCGACGAAATGATCCGCGCCGCGCGGGACGATCTTACGGTGCGAACCGCGCTGCTTGAGGCCCGATTCATCTGGGGCGATCGCGCGCTGTACGAGATGGCATCGGCGCGTTTCGATGCCGAGGTGGTCGCGGACAACGCCCGCGCGTTCGTCGCCGACAAGCTCTCCGAGCGCGACGAGCGGCACAACCGCATGGGCGATTCGCGCTATGTCGTCGAACCCAATGTGAAGGAGGGCAAGGGCGGTCTGCGCGATCTGCACACGCTGTTCTGGATCGGTAAATTCATCCACCGCGTGCGCACCGTGCCCGAACTGGTCGACGCAGGCTTGCTGACCGCGCGCGAGCTCCGCCAGTTTGCGCGCGCGGAAAATTTCCTGCTCGCGGTACGCTGTCATTTGCACAGCATCGCGCGCCGCACCGAGGACCGGTTGACCTTCGATGTCCAGCGCGAGATTGCCGAGCGGATGCGCTTTGCCGCGCGGCCCGGTAAAAGCGCGGTCGAACGCTTCATGCAGCTGTATTTTTTGCATGCCAAAGTCGTCGGCGACCTGACCGGCACCTTCCTCGCGCACCTCGACGATCAGCTCGCGGCCCGTGGGCGGCGATTTTTGCCGACGCTGCGGCGGCGGCCGGGCAAGCTTAACGGCTTTGTGCTCGACCGTGGGCGGCTCGCGCTGCCGTCGGATGAATTTTTCGTCGACGATCCGGTTCGCCTGATCGAGATTTTCGCGCTCGCCGACCGCTTCCAGCTCGAAGTCCATCCGGCGGCGATGCGGCAGGCACGGCATGATGCCAAACGGATCGACGCTGCGGTCCGCCGCGATCCGCGCGCCAATGCGCTGTTCATGGATGTGCTGACCAGCCCGCGCGACCCCGAAATGGTGCTGCGCTGGATGAACGAGGCGGGGGTGTTCGGCCGCCTCATTCCCGATTTCGGCCGTGTCGTCGCCCAGATGCAATTCGACATGTATCATCATTATACCGTTGATGAACATACGATCCGCGCGATTGGCTTGCTGGCGGAGATTGAGGGCGGGCGGCTGAAGGAAGATCATCCGCTGTCGACCGTCGTCATGCAGCAGATTCAGTCGCGCCGCGCGCTCTATGTGGCGGTGCTGATGCACGATATCGCCAAGGGGCGCGGCGGCGACCATAGTGTGCTGGGGGCTGAACTTGCGCTGACGCTTTGCCCGCGGCTCGGCATGACCCCGGCGGAGACCGAGACCGTATCATGGCTGGTGCGGCATCATCTCTTGATGTCGGCAACGGCGTTCAAGCGCGATCTGGCCGATTTCAAGACGATCCTCGATTTCGCGGGCGCGGTGCAATCGCCTGAACGGCTGCGGTTGCTGCTGGTACTGACCGTGGTCGATATTCGCGCGGTGGGACCGGGGGTATGGAACGGCTGGAAACGGCAATTGCTCAGCGAGCTTTATGATGCGGGTGAGGAAGTGCTGCGGCTCGGCCACAAACAGCGCGGACGCGAATCGCGCATCGCGGCCAAGAAAGAGGCTGCGGCCGAACGGCTCGCGCTTCCCGACAAGGTTTTTGCCGCGCTCGCTGCGAGGCTGCCCGAAAGCTACTGGATTGCCGAATCGGTTGAGGTGATTGCCGCCAATGTGCGGCATATGCGGGCGCATGGCGATGCGTCGCTGGCCATCGCCGCGACCCCCGACCCGGATCGCGGCGCAACGCTGGTGATGGTGCTCGCCGCCGACCATCCGGGGCTGTTCTACCGCATTGCCGGGGGCATTCATCTGGCCGGCGGCAACATTATCGACGCGCGCATCCACACGACACGCGATGGGATGGCGCTCGACAATTTTCTGGTGCAAGACCCCTTGGGGCGTCCCTTTGCCGACCACCGCCAGATTGAGCGGCTGACCCAGGCGATTGAGGATGCGCTGGCCAACCGTCAGAAATTGCTCCCGAAATTGACGGCACGCCCGCTGCCCCGCACCCGCGCCGAAAGCTTCGCCATCGCGCCCAATGTGTTGATCGATAACAAGGCGTCGAACCGCTTCACCGTGGTTGAGGTGAATGCGCAGGACCGCCCAGCGCTGCTCAACCAGCTCGCCTATGCGCTGTTTCAGTCGAAAGTGACGGTGCATAGCGCGCACGTCGCCACCTATGGCGAGCGCGCGGTCGATACATTTTATGTAACCGACCTGCTCGGCGGCAAGATCGACAGCGCCAGCCGGGTGCGGACGCTGGAGAAAAGAATGCTCGAGGCGGCGGCGGGGGAATTTGAGGGCGCGGTGGCGGCGTAAGCTCCCCTCCCGCTTACGGGAGGGGCCGGGGGAGGGCGTGTCGGGTTGGCGCCGTCGTTGACAGGTCCACCCCTAGCCCTTCCCGCAAGCGGGAGGGGGACATTCACCCCCGCAGCACCGCACCAACCTTTGCCGCCGCGGCAATCACCGCATCGCTGATGGCTTTCAGCTCTGCATCGGTGAAGCTCTTCTCAACTGGTTGCAGCACCACCTCGACCGCCAAACTCACCTGACCCTCGGGCACGCCTTGTCCCGCGAAACGGTCGAACAGTCGCGCCTCGACAATATGTGTCTTGTCGGCGCCCTTGACTGCGCGGACGAGGTCAGCTGCGATCAGCGCTTCGGGGGCGAGGAAGGCGAAGTCGCGCGTTACCGCCTGCAAGGCGGGCGGGGTGAAATGTGGGCGCATGAAACCCTCTTTCCCGCGCTTCGCCGGAAGGGCGTCGAGGAAGATTTCCGCGACCGCAATCGGCCCGTCGAGGTCGAACGCTTTGGCCGTCGCCGGGTGGAGCATGCCGAACGCCGCGAGCATCGTCTTCGGCCCGAGCCGCAGCGTGGCTGACTGCCCGGGGTGATACTGCCCGCCCGCGTCGCCCATGACCTGCAGATTGTCGGTTGGCGCGCCGGCTGCTGCGAGCAATGCCAGCACCTCGGCCTTGGCATCGAAGGCATCGAAGTGCGCGGCCTTGCCAGATGCCCCAGCCGCGCCGCGCCTTTTCGCCGCCGAGCAGCAGACTGAGCGTCAGCCGTTCGTCGCTGGTG
>JAAUPH010000331.1 GCA_012035435.1 Sphingopyxis sp.
ACCGTCTCCTTCGGCGAGGAGCGCGTCCTGTGCGCGGACGCCACCGACGCCTGCTGGGCGCAGTGCCGCCGGGGTGAGACGACCCTCAAGTCGTCCGAACCCGTGCGCATCCCGTTGTCGGCGCGATGTCCTGCGCGCCTACAGCACGGGGCGTGGGCGCTGCGTCGTGCGCGCCTACGTGCCTACGAGCGGGCAGATTCTCTATTACGAAGACGACAATCTGACCAATGATCTGAAGAAACTGCGCGTGCATGTCCGCCATGCTCCGAACGAATGTCGACGGTGTCATCCATTGCACCCGCGCCGCTGCGGCGCAGATGCGCCCCGCCGGCCACGGCGTCATTGTCAATCTCTCCTCCATCGCCGCCCACGGCACTGCCGCCGCTGCGATCCCCGCCCAAGTCAGCACCCGAACAAAATCCGCGCCCTTCGCCCGTGATGAGCAGCGCCCGCGCACCCAGCCCCGGCAGATGGTCTAGCGCCGCGCGGATATCATCGGCCATCGCGGGCGGCATGCTGTTGAGCCGGTCAGGCCGGTTCAGCCTGATCGTTGCCACCCCATCGGCCATGTCGAGCAGGATCGTGTCAAAGGTCGGGGTCGTCATCGGTTCGTCCTCTCCGCACAACTTTACCTTTACGTTCACGTAAAGGTGCCATGCTTGGCGAGGCAATGCAAGGGGCGCGCGGTCGAACCCCGTCCGACCGCGCACCGCGTTGGCTTCTTAGTCCAGATATAGCGCCCGCAGCCGGGCAATGTCGGTAGCGGTGACGCCAAGTTCCTTGGCCAGCATGGCTTCGACGCTGCCATATTCCGCGTCGACGTGCGCAAAGAACTGCACCAGATGCGATTGCCCGCTGGGCGTGTAAAGTGGTTCAGCTTTGGCCTTGGCCGGATCCTTTTGCGCGGCGGCATAATAGGGGACAATCGGGTTGCCGGGCCACGCGGCGGGATCAAGCGGCGGCATTTCGTTGAGCGGGCGGCGCAGCTCGGTTGACCAATGATAGTCACGCAGGATCGTCGCGCGGTCCACACCCAGTGCCGCCAGGATTAGCGCCGAGGCAATGCCGGTACGGTCCTGACCCGCGGCGCAATTATACAGCACCGCACCGTCGTGCCGTAGCAGGCTCTTGAAGATCGCCCGATATTGCGGCGCAAGCAGCGGCACCATACCGCGATAGGTGTTTTCGCCATTGCTCGCCGCCCAATTTTTCATCAGCGGCGCTAGCGCATAATCATTGCTGATAAAGGTAGCGCCGGTGCGGTCGTCGAGCATCGTTGGTGCGATCATGCGTTCATCCAGCGAGCGCAGGTCGACGATGGTGGTGATATCTAGTGCCGCCAGCGTCTTGTAATCATTTTCAGTCAGCAGCGGCATCGCACCTGAACGATAAATGCGCCCTGTGCGAACGACTTTGCCCCCCGCGCCGACATATCCGCCCCGATATCCTGTTCGGCGTCGAACTTGACGGTGTAGCTGTCCGAAACGGTGCGCTGAACGGCGGCAATGTAAATGGCACCCGCACCAACCAGGCTGCGCTGGTTGAAGCCGCTAAGCGTCGGGCCGCGTGCAAAGGTGCCGGGCGTTGCCCCCGCAATCGTCTGATAAAGCGTTACGAGCGGAAAACGGGGGTCGCTGCGGTCAAAGGTCAGCGAAGGTGAGCCGAGCCCCGACGCCGTGCTGGCCTGAACCAGCGGCAGATTGCTGGTGTTGTCGGTTCGGGCATAGTTGGCAACGAAGCTTGCTGTCAGTCCATCGTCAAATGTCTTTTCGCCGCCAATGGTGCCGATGTAGTTGCGGTTGCGATATTCGCCGTAGTTGAAACTGCCGCGCACCGGCACCGCAACCAGATCGCCGCCCGCAAGGTTGCGGAAACCGCCTGCGGTACGATCAAGCCGCAGCTCATACTGGTTGCGGCGTTCGTCGTCGTTGAACTCCGTAAAGATCGCCTTCGCAAAAAGCCGTTCACCGTCGACGGGTGCATATTCGACGGCGCCGAACAGACCATTATTCCAGCGTTCAATCTGATACTGGCGAATATCAATCTCGGTCGCGCCAAAGCTGGTGTCAGTCGGTGACGAGGGATCGTCATACAGCCCAACTTCCCGGTTGTCGGTCAACTGCTCGCGGCGATAATGCGATCCGCCCAGACAATGCCGACAACATCATTGGCCCAACTGATGCGCACCGAGCCCTGGCGCTGCTCGCCCTTGCCAAAATCCATGAAACCATAGGCAAGGTCGCCGCTGATATTGAGGCCGGACTTGTCAAGCGGCGAGAAGGTGCGCAGATTGATGCTCGCAACAATCGCGTCGGCGGGAATGGCCGGGGTCAGCGATTTGTTGATGGCAATCGACGACAGGAGCACCGCAGGCACGCCGTCGAAACGGAAAGCGCGGGTATCGCCACCTTCATCGACCCCGATCATCGGTACGCCGTCGATCAGCACCGACGTCCAGCGGTTGGGTGCGCCGCGCACCTGAATATAGCGTTCCTGCCCTTGGTCACGCTGCACCGCGACGGCGGGCAGGCGGGATAGTGCAGCTGCGCTGTTCTGGTCGGGGAAGCGGCCGACCGCGTCCGCCGCAGCGATATCGACCAGATTGATCGCAGCGCGCTTGGCCTCAATTGATGCGGCCTGGGCTTCGGCAATGGAGCCAGTGACAACGATCTCGGTATCGTCACCGCTATCATCGGTGCTGGCCTGCGCCGACACGGGCTGCGTCGCGGCCAGCGCCAATATGGCACAGCTAACCGAACACGCCAAAGCGCGCTTACGAATCATCGTCATGGAAAACCCCTGTTTTTCAACCTGTTGTGTTTCGGGGTTATGCGGCCGGTATGACACGCGGCATGCCAATCGATTGCACAGCCAAGAATTATTTGTGACGGTTTGAAGTTGCGCGCCGCGCGCTAATCCCTTCCCTCACTCAGTTACCCCTGCTACCCGCGCGCCCATGTCCAGCACCTATCCCGAACGCCGCACCTTTGCCATCATCTCGCATCCCGATGCGGGCAAGACGACGCTGACCGAGAAATTGCTGCTTTCGGGCGGCGCCATCCATATTGCCGGTGAGGTCAAGGCGCGCGGCCAAGCGCGGCGCGCGCGGTCGGATTGGATGAAGATTGAACAGCAGCGCGGGATCTCGGTGACCTCGTCCGTCATGACGTTCGAGCATGCAGGCCTTGTCTTCAACCTGCTCGACACGCCGGGGCATGAGGATTTCAGCGAAGATACCTATCGCACGCTCACCGCCGTCGACAGCGCGGTATGGTGATCGACGCCGCAAAAGGCATTGAGCCGCAGACGCTGAAATTGTTCGAGGTTTGCCGGCTCCGTTCGGTCCCGATCATCACGTTCATCAACAAGGTCGACCGCGAGGGCCAATCGCCGTTCGAATTGCTCGACGAAGTGGCCGACCGGCTCGCGCTCGACGTCTGCCCAATGAACTGGCCAGTGGGGATGGGCGGCACCTTCTCGGGCCTTTATGATCTTGTCGACCCGTCGCTGGCGGTACCAGGCGAAGAGGCTTCACGCGAATTTGCAGGCGAACGGATCGCCCTGACAGGGCATGACGACCCGGCGCTCGCCGCCCATGTCGATGCTCGCGCGCTCGACCAGTTCAATGAAGAGATTGAGCTGGCAGCGGCGGGCTATGCGCCGTTCGACGCGGC
>JAAUPH010000008.1 GCA_012035435.1 Sphingopyxis sp.
CGGCCCCCGAGCCGGGGTCCTGGCTTGTTGCCCACGCTCACGCCGCAGCACAAAGACGTGCAGCGGGAGGCACGCCGCACGCCACGCAGATGGGCGGCAGGCAGGACAGCGGTTTCCCCCACGACAAAGGCGCAATTTGCAGGAGTTTGCACAGAGAGCGCAGGTCAAAGCGGCGGCCGCAGAGGGACCACGAGCGTCAGTGGGCGGGATATGAGTTTAATATAGTGTCCCCGGAATCCTCCCTGTGTCCCCGGAATCCTCCCCGGAATTCTGGTTGGGCATCAGCACCCAACTCCACACCGCCACGCCATGCGCGGCACACTGCACGGCGAGCAGATCGCGACAAGCAGCATAGTCGTCCGCGCCAAAAAACACTTGCTGACGCCCGTTGCCGCGCTGGGTGACGTGGTGCGGAATGCCGGGAAGAACGAAGCGTGCAAGGCGGGCCATTGACCCGGTATCGCGCAGATGGTCACCTTCGTCAATTTAATGCACTGTCACCGTAATTCAGGGTGGGCCTTGCGTGGTCAACGAAGGTGCCGAAGTTCGGGACTAATGGTTGGATGTCTGAACCTGGGACAAAGCCGCCAATCGGCACAGCGTTCCGGAACGACCGCTTCCGCCGAAACCGGCAGTTTGTGAAGCAGAGAGGATGGTGCCGGTGAAGCCTGCAACTAGTCAGCAGCCGCCATGGCTCAGATCAGGCAGCAAATGGCGACTTTTCCCCACTTCTAGATAATGCCTGCCATTCCGCTATCGACCCCAAACAGGACACTCAGGCAACCTTTGCAAGCCAGCGGGAACGGAAAGGACTAGTTCAAAAATTATCGCCCATCGCGTATGATCAGAGCTAAGTAAGTGCCTTCACTGAAGACATCGAGGCGCAAGAATGAGGATCGTCACAAGAACCACTGGCTTGATCGGTGCCATATGCGCGTTGCTTTCCCAACCTGCGCAAGCGCAATCCTACGAGCAAGTCTTCGCTGACCTTGAGCGGGCCGTGACGGAGAATTTCTACGATCCGCATTTCGGCGGTCGCAATTGGCCCGAGATCGCCGATCGATATCGGCAAGAGGTGGCCAATGCCAAATCAGATGCCGAGTTTCAGCGTCTCGGGCAAAGGATGCTCAATGAACTGGGCGTATCGCACGTAGTTCTACACCTGCCCGGGACAAACCGACCCACCATGGGGCTCGGCGCGCGCTGGGAAAGGCTCGGATCAGACGACATCATTGTCGATATAGATCCTGCATCCGGCGCGCGCGCGGCTGGTCTCAGGATCGGTGACCGCATCCTCAACCCTGATGCGATCCGCGGCCCACGGCAGGAAGCGGCGCTGCTGCAGGTGGAGCGATGCGATGGAAGTCGCACAGAATTGGCCGTTCCGAGGGAGTCTGCCTATTGGCCGCCACGCGAGAAGACGATCTCGTGGAGCGTCCTGCGGCGCGGGGACGGTCGGTCGATCGGCTACATCCGTGCTGATCGTTTCAGCGATGATGCCGCCGGATTGATCGACGAAGCAATGGAAACGGTCGGATCGACCGACGGCCTGCTGATCGATATCCGCAACAACAGCGGTGGCAATGCTTCTGCACTGCGACTGCTGGGATACTTCGCCGATCCTGGCCCCGCCATCGCCTTGCTGTCGCGACCCTTCCTGGAAAAGCTTGACGGCCCGGTAAAGGCATCGGACCTGACCGATATCCTCCGCGTGTCACGCGCCTATACGACCGAGGCGATCTTCGACGCCGTCGGGCAGGGGCAAGGTGCCGTCATGCTGATGATCGAAGACCTGGGTGAGCGGCGATATCGCAAGCCTGTCGTGGTGCTGATCGGGCCGGAAACGGGAAGCGCGGCGGAAGGGTTCGCCTGGGGCGCACGGGAACAGACGAGCGCCGTTCTGGTCGGTCGCGACACCGCTGGCGCCCTGCTCAGTTCCCAGCCCTTCGATCTATCCTTCGGGTGGCGAGTGACATTGCCAGTGCACGGTAACTGGGGGCCGGATGGACGCGATTTCGGGGATCGCGCTGTCCCGCCTCATGTCACCACCACGCTGACCCGTGAAGCGGTGTGCCGTAGCGAGGATATCGACCTGGCGATCGCTACAGGCGTGCTTGAAAAGGCCTGGAGAGACGGTCAATGACGATAGGAACGCAGCAGCACATATCGCGCGCTTGACGGCGCACCGGCCCCTTTCACTTTCCGAACTCTGGGGTCAGCATTGTCCTGCCCCAACTTACCATCGGGGTCGGGCGGTAGCCATCAACTTACGCCTCGTTGAAGGCCGACTGTCGCGGAGCCACACAAAAATTCCGGGGACACCAAAAATTCCGGGGACACTATACTAAATTGACGTCGAGCTCATTCTATAGCTTGTTCACTTGGTCAGTACCCGGTGCGAGTTCAATATGATGCCGCCGGAATCCGTGGTGCTTGCGGCCGGTCGCTCCGCTGCCTAGACGCTGCGCCATGACTGCGTATAAATCCGGCGATCCGACGACGATCAACCGCCTTTATGGCCGCGCCAAGGGCAAGCCTTTGCGCGCGGGACAGGCCGATCTGGTCGATCGCCTGTTGCCCCAGATCGCGGTCCCTGTTGACGGTCCGGTGACCGCGGAACGCCTGTTCGGCTATGATCGCCCGCTGCATTTCGAAATTGGCTTTGGCGGCGGTGAACATATGGCCGCGCGCGCCGACATGCTGCCCGATCATGGCTTTATCGGCGCCGAACCCTTTATCAACGGCGTCGCGCAGGCGCTGGTCCATGTCGCGGGTGATCATGGCGCGGCGCTCCCGCTTGCCAATGTCCGCATCCATCATGGCGACGCGCTCGACGTGCTGCGCCGCATTCCCGACGGCAGTTTAAGCTTCGTCTATCTGCTCCACCCCGACCCGTGGCCCAAGGCGCGCCATGCCAAGCGGCGGATGATGAACTCCGGGCCGGTGCAGATGATCGCCGACAAGCTGAAGCCCGGCGGCGAGTTTCGCTTTGGCACCGACCACGCCGTCTATGTCGCCCACGCGCTGATGGTGATGCGCGGGTTTAGGGACGAATTTGAATGGCTGTGCGAAGGCCCCAGCGATTTCCTGAACCGGCCCAAAGGCTGGCCCGAAACCCGCTACGAGGCCAAGGCGCGCAATGTCTATGGCCACGAGGTCTGGTACTTCCGATACCGGCGAATTTAGATCAATCACATACCCCGTAAAATGACGATGTTTCAATGACTTAAATCGAAATGCGCCGCCGCCTGCCGCCGCTGATTTCCGTTCCGGTGATTGCCCGGTGATTACTTTTCTGGTACATGAGGTTCGTCATGGCCACCGGAAAAATCACCAAGCGAACTCTCGACGCGCTTCAGTCCGGCGCCGTCAGCGGGTTCCTTTGGGATGACGAACTGAAGGGGTTCGGGCTCAAAGTTACGGCAGGCGGATCGGCGTCCTACGTCATCCAATACCGGATGGGTGGTCGTGAGGCGAAGACGCGTCGTTACACGATCGGCGGTCATGGTTCGCCGTGGACGCCTTTCACAGCCCGTGAGGAGGCAACGAGACTCCTCCGCCTCGTCGCCCAAGGGATCGACCCAGTAGAATCGGACAAGCAGCGACGGCGCGAGGCTGTCGACCTTGCCTTTTCCAACTACGCTGATCGGTTCGCAGCGGACTGCAAAGGGAAAGGTTGGTCGACGCTGGTAACTCGATCACTTCATCTGCACGTCAAGCCCGTGCTTAGGGACAAGGCCCTCCCCACAATCACGCGCATTGATGTCGTTGCCGTGTTCGATCGGATGCCCCTCGAACAGGCCGCTAATCGTCGCAATGTGTTCGCGGTGCTGAGGCGGTTATTTCGCTGGGCGGTCAGTCGTGGCGACATCGACAGAAGCCCGATGGAAGGCATGGAGACGCCGAAAGCCGTTAAACCGCGCGAACGCTGGCTGAGCGACACCGAGCTTGCACGGGTGTGGCTCCAGGCCCCGCACTGCCACAAAGCCTTCGGTCCAATTGTACGTTTACTGATTGCGACGGGCCAGCGTCGGGAGGAAATCACCGGATTGCATTGGGACGAACTCGACAGAGACCAACGTGAATTGCGACTCGCCGGCGTGCGGACCAAAAACGGAGAACCAACGACGGTCCCACTTAACGATCTTGCTGTCGCGGAAATCGACAGAGTTGCAAAGGGCGACCGCTGGCCGAAGCGCGGTCGTGTATTTCCGACTTCGACCGGTGCTGCATTCACCGGGCATGCGAAAGGCAAAGCGACGCTGGACAAGCGAGTAGCGCGAGATGGGGGCGATGACGTGCCTCCTTGGCGGCTTCACGACCTGCGCCGCACTCTTGCAACCGGGTTCCAGAGATTAGGCGTACGGTTCGAGGTAACCGAAGCCGTCCTCAATCACGTTGGAGGATCTCGCTCGGGCGTTGCCGGTGTGTATCAGAGACACGACTGGAAGCCGGAAAAGCGAGCAGCGGTGGACGCGTGGAATGATCACCTTCTCGCGTGCATCAAGTCGGTCAGTGCGTCGAAGTCCGCAAAAGGCTCTACGATTTCGTAGAAGTGGCGGTCGTTGGCGTTCGTTCGAAACGACGGAATGGTGCCCCGTGCAAGATAAAGTTAACGAATACGTGTCGCCGTTTGTGCTACGATAATCTAGGTTTTTAGTCCCGCAGATTGGTGATACGGGTCGAGTTGTAATCGATGTGGCTCGGTAGTCCAGATGCGTGCGACGTGGCGGAACGAGCTGCCAGTGATGGCGTGAGAATCCGCCAGCGAGACCAGTCGCTTTTTAGCATAGGCCAGAAGCGTGCGTTCATCATGAACTCCTTGGCGTTTGGCCGTCAGAACATCTTATTGCGGCACTTGGCGGCCCGGCAGATTGTCCAGATAGGCGTAGTTTTTGGCAATCTTCACGTCGAGGTCGCGGGCAGCTAGGCGATAGTCGTTCTCGGCGGTCGCGGCGCAGAGCAGGGCATCGTGGCAGCAGCCAGCAGGAAAAGCCTTGCGGCAATTACCCGGGAAAGCAAAAAATCAGCGCTTTCCTCCCCGTTCCGCCACCAATGCAACAGGGAGACTATAAAGGCACCAGCGTCATCTTTTCCAGCGGTATGTCGATCACGACTATCCATCCGCGGGCGCTCATTAGGGGGCTGATGCCCATCCGGTAGCTGTCGCGCCGCCGATCAAAATGCCTCTTCGATATCCTCCATCCATTCGGACTTCTTTCGAACGGTTGGCTTCCGACGATTTGGGCTTCAAGGCCCAACGATTCTCACTTTGTCACCTTCGCGGAGGACACCAGGCCGTGCAACCGAGGCATACATTGTGAAGGCGTTTCCGAAACTCTGCGCAACGGTGCGTAGAACCTTTGCGTCGCGCTTGGCCGTATCTGGGTCTATCGTGATCATGGCGCAGCGCGGCGCCCCATAAGCGATCAGCAGTTCAGCGCCGCCGGCCTCGCCGAAACCGATCCGCTGCCCTTGCCATGCCTCGTCCAGGCAATCGCTCTCAACAATTATGTTCGTTCGGAACCGGCGTCGATCGAGCGATGCACCATGCACTGTGTCCAGTTTCTTCAAGCTCGCGGTCGTCACGATCGAAACGGGCATCAGATCATAAGCGCCGATACCAAGTTGCATCAGATTTAGCGGTTCTCCGGTCTCTGCCTCCAGTGCTGCGATGAGTCCCGGATCGCTGAGCGAAAGCGCCATGCCGTCAGGAGGAACAACCGTTACCTTCGAGTTGCGGGGAGATTCAGGATCGTCATACGTCGCTCGGTAAAGTACCAAGTCCGAAAAATCGCGCGCCGTTAACCATGGGAAACGTGTTGTATTTCGACGACGCACCAACCCATATTGCCGGTCGCCCTCCAACCCTTGCCAGTCCATCTCGGCGACCGGCATCCGCTCCCCCGCCATCGATTTACCGGATATCGCACGATCTCCAGAACGCGCCCGAGAATTTCGTTCATTGATGATGTAGCCTTGTTGTGATTGCCAAAAAAAGCGTCGACGCGATCTCCCGGGAGAACGAAGGATCAGCGCTCATCACCAAGGACCAGCTCCAGGGCAGCAGGCAGTCTCGCAAGCAACCGGGTGACCCGCTGGCGCGGCGTATCGTGGGTCCGGAAACCGACGAGGATATCAGGCTCGATACCATCGAGCTCATTGCGGCCATCCCTCCTGAATCGGGCACAGTCAGGCATAAGCAGCGTGGCGCCGCTGTTGGCGAGGGTCACATCCTCGCGGGGCATCGTCCAGCCACATCCGGCGCCTGTGAAGGCGCTCCGATGACAAGGGCCTTTGGCGCATGCGCCATGGATCATCCTTTGGCATAAAGACGGAGTCACGGGCATCAATCCGCCTCCCACGCTTCTTTGACGGCCAGGACGGCTTTATAGGCCTTTTGCAAATGCTTCTCCACGGTGGCCAAGCTGATGCTCATATCGTTCGCGATGCTCTTTTGCGGCACGCCGTCGATCCGGAACCGCCGGAAATGGTGATCGTCGGTTCGCCCAGTTCGTCGATTGCGCCCGTCACCCGCGCCAGCATGTCCAGCGCGGCCAGCCTGTCGTCGGCACCGGGCTCATTTGAATTCCCAAAGGCCGTGCCGCCATGAACATCCGACCAGTCGCGTTCGCGCGCGCTCCGCTGGGTTGCCGCACGATGATGATCGATCATCAAATTGTTTGCGATCCGAAAAAGATAGGACCGCGGATTGGCGATCGGACTGCGGCTTTGTGCGGCGGCACGCAACCAAGCTTCCTGAAGCAGATCCTCTGCATTCTCTCCTGCACCCCGCGCGCGTAGAAACCGCAGCAGGGGTTCGCGGTTGGCGACAAGGACAGCTTCAAGTCCACTGGGGAAGGTGCCGACATCGGTCATCGCGCCGCCCTTGCTACCCGCTCACCTTTATCGATGCTGAATGAACGGTCTTTGCGTTAGCCTTGCCCCCTGGTCTTTTGAGGCCAAGGCGGCATGATGATGAAATCGGTGGATGGCGCAGAACCGTCACACGTCCATCCTCCCCAAATCGAGATGCCATCGTTATGCCCGCAAGGGGGGGTGAGACTCAATCAAACCTCATTCCTGGACAGGGCTCCTGCACCCTTCAAGATGTAAGGACGTACTGTTGAAGGGGAGACGGTGTAGGCTGGACGGCGGACGCGATGCAGGCGTGATTTTGCGATGCGGGTGAAGCAGACTTGATCACGTTGATTGCCGCCCAACACATGGTAAGCGGTCACATCCTCGCCGACGTAAAGCCCGACATGCCCGCCGCCAGGGCGAACGAACGTCATCACGTCACCCAGCATTGGCTGGCCCGCCGCCACCCCGAACTGCGTCCAGTTGAGCGCCCACAGCGGATCCGTGGGCACCTTCTTGCCCGCCCGCTTCGCGACGACGGCCATGAACAGCCCGCACCACGGAATGCTGTCGGCCTGGTACACCTCTTCGACTTTCCCGCCGATTTCGTCGGCCCAGCTGATGATCGTCGGCGAATTGGCCGTGGCCGCCGCTTCGACCGTGCCGAACAGTGCCAGCGCTTCTGCAATCATGCGCGGCAACGGGTCGAGCTTCGTCAGCCAGCCATAGGCAGAAGGAAGCGCGCTCATCGATCGACCGCATTGATAAGTTCGCGGCGGTCAAAGGCTTCCTCAAGCGTGCTCCGGTCAAATTCCTTGCCCAGCTTGGTCGAGATGTCGATCATCACTTTCAGCTTCTCCTTGAGCACCGACTTTAGCATCAAGACGCAAGGTGGTGCGTAGACCGGTTTGGATCGTGTCCAGTAATTCTTCGCGATCATTCATTCCGGCACCCACCGATGAAGTGCCACCAGCCGAACTGTTCGGTTGGTCGGGAGAGGTTGTCAGATTGATCATCTCATGCTCCGCAATATCTTGCCGTGGCGGCAGATTCAGCCAGCACAAGCTGCGCGGTTGCGGGCCGCGACGTCCTGAAACTCTTATGAGAATTTCATGTTTTATTCTGAGATTGGCGTGGAGCCGGTCGATTTATTTGGCGGGCCATAGCATCTGCAGCGCCGACCGGCACTGTCACCCGCGTCGGCAGCCAAAGGGCATTGCGATCGCCTTTCGGGGCACCACACCGTTGCGGGTCAACGCCGCCATCAGCACGGGGTAACGGGCCGCTTCAAATGTTGGGAGGATCATGAACTGCATTAGCGTGGCAAGACGTTCGGGTCGGTCAAGAGGCTGAAGCAACGCAATTGCCGCAGGCTCGTCGCCCATCAGTTGGGCCGCCTGCCAGCGGGAGTTCATATCGCCCACTTCGCCGATCTGCACGCTCAGGCGCCGCGCATCATCGGCGCGACCTTCGGCACAGGCCTGCCGCATTTGCGCCAGCAGCTTATTGTCCTGCGGCATAGTGGACGCATCGATCCGGCCCAGCAGGCCACGTGCCTCGGCCGTGTGGCCCGCCCAGATAAAGGCGCGGTGGGCCTGATACTGGGTGATGGCATTGGTCGGGCGGAGCGTCAGCTGCTGGCGCGCGCGCGCGACCGCATCAGGCAGCTGCATGGCCATGACCGACAAGGTGATAGCGCGCGATTTCGGATTGCCGGCTTCGATTGAAAGCGTGTGAATCCGCTCGGCCGCATGTGCCATGGCAGGTCGATCCCCGGCATAAGCCGAAATGTCGCCCATCGCCTCCCACGCCTCGGTATCGCGCGGACGCGCCTTCAGATACTGCGCCATCAACTGCTGCGCCGTCTTGAACTGTAACTGCATCACGGCCCGGCCAGAACGATATTTCAGCGCCTCGGTTTCATCGCGACTGGTCGCGATCGCAGCGTCCACGCGTTGAAAATAGCCGGTCAGCCGCGTTTCTTCCGACAGCTTGTTGCCAAAGATGGTGGAGTCAATCCGCGTGGCGTTACCAAACCAGGTCCGCGCCGATTTCCAATGCGCCGCCGCAAAATTTGGATCAAGCTGGCGTGCCTGTTCATAGGATTCGGCCGCTGCCCGGGCAAAGGCGACATCGCCCTCCACCAGCTGCCGTTGATCCAGCGAAATACCGCGCAAAAAGGCTTCATAGGCATCGACCGAACGGGTCCCAACGCCCACCATCGCCCGCAGCTTGGGCGGATCCATAACGGTTTTCAGCGCACGCGCGATTTCAAAAGCGATATCTTCCTGAATGGAAATAATGTCGCTGTCCGGTCGGTCATAATTTTGCGACCATATTTGCAAGCCGTCGGGCACGCGGATAAGTTCGACCGTCACACGCACGCGGGAATTGGTCCGCCGCACAGAACCTTCCAATATGTTCGCGACGCCGAGCAACTGCGCCGCCTCGATCACACCAGTATTGGCCTTGCGCACCTTTGCCGCCGCCGTGCGCGAAGTAACCCGCAAATCAGGGGTATGGGCCAGACGATTCTGAATTTCCTCCGTCAGCCCTTCGGCGAACCACCGCTGGTCGCTATTGGGAGAAAAATCATCGAACGGCAGTACGGCAATCGACTTGGGATGCGCGGCTTGTGCGACCAAAGCCGGTTCGGGCCGGATTAGCGGCCAAACCGCAACTGCGAGCACGATTGCGGCGATGACGGCTGCCATGCTCCAGTAGCGAGCACGAAATGATTTGCCGGACGCGTTGACGGGTGCAGCTTTCACCGACAGGAATGGCGCGGCCGGGAGCGCAGCAGGAACGTCGTCAGGAAGCTGATCGCGTTGTTGCACCGGCAACAGGAACCGGTATCCCCGGCCGTGCGCAGTTTCGACAAAGCGCGGATTGCGCGCATCATCACCCAATGCCTTGCGCACTTCCTTGACCGCGGTCGTCAGCACGCTTTCCGACACGATTACGCCGGGCCAGACAGCTTCAAACAGCTGATCTTTGGTCACAAGCATCTTGGGATGCTGCATCAACCGGTGGAGCAGAGCCAGCGCTTTGCCCGTCAGCACGACGGGCTGATTATCCATCAACAGGCGTTGGTCGCGTGTATCAAGCCGCAGCGGTCCGGCAATCAACACTGCGTCATCCGACACCAGCGGCTCATGTGGTCCGGACGAGCCGAGGACACTGTCTTCCTGATGCAATTTCACAAGCTCCTCAGAAATTCCAGCGAGTGAAAAACGACCAAGCGATCACTCTAAATTCCTGATTTTCGGTGATTTAATCTGCCTTGTCGGCTTGCATGCATGCAAAAATCAGCAGCGCGAAATAACAGAAAAGTTTCAGGATTGCCGCAGGATTTCCAACGGCACGGCGCAGATAAGCAACGACATACCGCCAAACTTCAATTCGAAAGGCAATGGCTATGGTCTTTGACTTATCATCTTCAAATTCGAACCCACGCCGGGGTTCGTCCGGCAATCCCAATCCAAGTCACAAAATAATCGTCCGTTTGGCGGAAATTATTGTTCGCAATCGCCGCGCTGTCATTTTGGCGTATTTGGCGATCACAGCAGCATTGCTTGCGATGCTGCCGGGTCTTACCGTGATTGTCGATAATGAAAAGATCATGCCGCAGGGGCATCCCTATGTGGTTTCGACCAACGCGATCGAAGACACGTTCGGTTTCAGACATACCGCCGTTATCGTCATCACGGCGCGTGAGGGCGACGCGCTGCAACCGTGGTTCCTCGGCGGCCTATCCCGCGCGACGGATGCCGTGTCGAGCCTCGACCTCGTTCGTCAGTCATCGGTGATGAGTCTGACGTCGCAGCGCGCCAAATCGCTGGAGAATGACGGCAGCGGCCTGCTGCGTGTCGAGCAACTGGTGACGGCCAACGGAGGCTATGCCGACCGCGGCACGATCTTGCAGCGGATCAGCGACTGGCCGGTGTTCGACCCGGTTCTGATATCAAAGGACCGCAAGAGCGCGACCATCGTCGCCAGTTTCAGCAACGACCCGCAGGGTTTCAAACATCTTGTGCGCAATATCGAGGCCGCCGTTGGCCCCGCCCTTGACCCGCGTCAGTCGTTCCAAGTTGGTGGCCACCCCAGCTACATCGCCGCGATCGAAGGCTATTCAAGCCGCGTCGCCATCTTCTTTGGCCTCGCCGTCATCCTGATCGGCATTTTGCATTATGAGGCTTTTCGCACCTGGCAGGGGGTCGCGCTGCCGATTGGTACCGGGATTATGGCCGTCGTCTGGGTGATGGGGCTAATCTCGATCCTCAAGCTTCCGCTCGATAGTTTCAACGCCACCGCGCCGCTATTCATATTCGCCGTCGCAGCGGGCCATAGCGTCCAGTTGCTCAAGCGCTATTATGAAGAATTGGCGCTGCTCCAAGCCGCGGACATGGACGCTGTTACTGCCAATCATCAGGCGATTATCAACAGCCTGGTCAAGGTCAGCCCGGTGCTCGTTGCGGCTGGCCTGGTCGGCGTCGGCAGCTTTTTTTCCCTGCTTGCCTATTCGGTCGAAACCATCCGGGTGTTCGGCGTCCTTATCGGCCTCGGCATTCTGTCGGCGGTTGTCATTGAACTGGGCTTCATGTCAGCGGTGCGGGCCAGCTTCCTCCCCAAATCAAGCCCGTGTGCCGCCATTGACGCCGAAAGCAACACGCGGTGGGAACGGCTGGCCAGCCGCATGGCGGATATCGCGATCAACCGCCGCGCCGCGGTGATGGTGGGGCTGATCGCCACGCTCGTCATTGGTGCTGCCGGTATCGCGCGGCTGAATGTCGACAACAGCTATTTACGCTACTTCGGACCCGATACGCCGGTTCGCTTGCTCGATACCAAACTCAACCAATCGATGGCGGGCGCTGGCGCGCTGTATGTCATGCTCGATACTGGTCGCCCTGGGGGGATGACCGATCCAGCATCGATGGCCGCGCTATGCCGGATACAGACGGCGCTCACCACCCAACCATCGGTCAATAAGACGCTGTCGCTGTGCGATTATATGCGCCGCATCGACAGCGTCATGGCCAACGGCACGCATCAGGGCTTTAACAGTCGCGTCCCCGCCGATCTGGTCGCGCAATATCTGCAACTTTACCGGCTGTCGGCGGGGCCGGAGGATCTTGAGCATCTCATCGACAATGATGCCCAGCGCGCCGTCGTCATCGCCTTTCGCAGCGACGACAGCTCGACTTTGTTCAAACGGTTGGAGACGCGCATACGTGCCGCCGTCGGCCCGTCGCTGCCGCCTGGATCGACCATGGTATTTGGCGGCAACGTAACCATCAGTGTCGCGCTCAACGATACGATGGTGAATGACAAGCTGATCAATATGGCACAAATCGGCCTGATCCTGTGCCTGCTGTCCGCGCTGTTGTTCCGATCGCTGGTTGCCGGACTGATGGTTGTCGCACCGCTCGCCATCACCGTCATGTCGGTGCTTGGTATCATGGGCTGGATCGGCGTTCCGTTGCAACTTGTTACCGTGTCAATAGCCGCGACCGCGGTTGGCGTAGGCTGCGACTATGCGATCTACTGGCTGTATCGGTTGCGTGAAGAACTGCGCCGCCAAGGCGATGTTGCAGCTGCACTGCACGCAACCTTTCGGTCCGGTGGTCAAGCGGTGATGTATGTCGCGACGTCGGTCACCTGTGGATACGCGCTGCTGATGCTCTCGCTGGGGTTCCGGGTGCACTTTTGGCTGGGACTGATGGTGTCGCTGTCAATGGCTATTGCGGCCATCGCTACGCTCACGCTGCTTCCGGCGTTGGCGCTCTGGCTACGACCGCGCTTCCTGTTCGGCAAAGCGCCCCCTTTCAAAACCACATGCAACATCAACTTGGGAACAAACACATGACCATCATTAATCGCCGCAACTGCCTGCTCGCTGCGGCTGGAACGTTGCTCGCATTTTACCTTCAAGATTTGGCAGCGCACACCAGTCCACCTAGTGCCAGCACCATCATGCAGCGCAACTATGTGGCAACGCGTGTGCAGGATTCCCAAGCGCAAACCGTCTTTCGCTTGATCGGCAAGAACGGCAAAGTTCGCGAACAGGTTGCAACCACCATGACGCGAAGAAATGACGCCGGCGGCATTTCCCGCATGGCCCGCTTCGTCAGGCCCGCCGACGTCAAGGGCACAGCCGTCCTGACAGTCGAAAATCCCAAAGGCAATGACGACATCTGGGTCTATCTGCCGGCTCTCGGCAACGTCCGCAGACTGCAAGCCAACAACAAACGCGACGCATATATGGGTACAGACCTTTCCTATGGCGACGTCATAGGTCACGCGCCCGACGCCTGGAAGCACCGCATGACGGGCCGCCAACTTCAAAGCGGCGCAGAATGCTGGGTCATTGAATCGGTGCCGGCTTCTCCCGCTGTTGTTGCCACGAGCGGCTATGGCAAACGCGTCAGCTGGATCCGCATCGACAATGACATGATGGTGCGCGCCGAACTCTATGACAGTTCGGGAAGATTGATGAAACGCATCTCGCAAGACCATATCACCCGCGTGTCAGCGTCGCCGCTGCGGTGGCAGGCGATGCGCATCGCCGTGGAAAATGCACGCACGGGCCACCGCACCGACGTGCTGATTTCCAGCTATCAAGCCAACAAGGGACTGAAGCCCGACCTGTTCCTACCACGCGCGCTAGAGAGTGCGCGATGAGGTGCGCCTCATGGCGTGCCGCAACCGGCCTTTCGCTGCTTCTCACGCTAACGACAACTGCCGCAGCGCAGGATGACATCGACATCGATGTGCGCACGGCTGTCGGCGTGTGGTCGCGGGACTTTAATCTCCCCAAAGATTCGGGGGTGGCGTCGGCGTCGTTCAAATTGGGCGCGCGCTGGGCACCCTCAGAGGATCTGGCGGCGCGCGCGGAGGTTTTCGGCTACGTCACATTAGGGAGCGACCAGGACCGCCAGCGCATGGATGTGCGGACAGCTGTCATCATCCATGAAGGCGAACGCTATGCAGTCCGCGCAGGTCGGCAAATCGAGGTATGGGGCAAGGCCGACAAACTGAACCCCACGGACAGTTTGTCGCCCCGCGACTTTCGTATCCTGACCAGCGACGATGATGATCAACGCCTGGGCCTGACCATGGTACGAGCCGAATTGGTCCTGAGCGACAGGCTGCGGCTGAAAAGCTACTGGATACCGGAGTTCAGACCAACCGATCTCATTTTCCCGCTCTCCCCACAAATTACCCGTGATGATCGAGACCATGATAGCAGTCAGTTCGCTGTCAAACTCGACAGTTCCGGTGGATCTGTCGATTGGTCGCTGTCTTGGTACGAAGGTCGTGACCGCATCTACGACCTTGCGCTTCAGGGCGGCACTCCCGTCCAACGCTATAATCGCGTTCGTGTCATCGGAGCTGATATCGCCGGTGCATTGGGTCCGTGGGGCTATCGCGCCGAGGCGGCCTATACTCATACGCGCTACGACACTATGAACGATCCCTTGGTCCGGCGGCCGGAGCTCTGGGCAGTTTTTGGGCTTGATCGAAACTTCGGTTCAGGCTTTTACAGCAATGTCCAGATGAGCTTTCGGCGCGTCTTCAAGTTCGACGATACACTTGCTCCGCCGATTACACCGGTGCGGCGGCAAATCGATATCATACGCTTTCAACAGGACAAGACGCAGATCGGACTAAGCGCGAACCTGCGCTATCACTGGGATGACCAGCGCTGGTCAGCAGAAGCGCTGGCGCTATATTATCTTGATCGTCAACAAGGGGTGGCGCGCTTTGAGCTGCGCCATCATTTGTCGCCGCAGCTGAGTTTGCGGGCGCGAGCACAAAAAATTCTTTGGCCCGCAAAACAGCTATTTTGGTCGCATCGAGCAGGCATCAGCGGTCAGCCTCGAAGCCCGGGCAAGTTTCTGACCAGCGTCCAAGTTCGCGCCGATCAGAGAGGCCGACTTCGACATTTTCGTTGTTCTAGAGTGTGTTTCAGTGAGATGGAAGCATCGTCATCGCCCTTGGCGATCCGCTGGCAAGGAGCGCAACGCAGCACGTTGGCGGCGGTGCCGGATGGCGGCCTGCAGCCGGGTGTGCATCCGACGATCGATCGGGTAAAAGCTGATGGCAAATGCGGCAAACAGGGCGAGGCCGCCCGCGCCGCCAATCATGATCATCCTCATCATTGCCAATGTTTCCGCGCTCTGCGCTGCGTTGGCGCGATATCCGATCGCGGATAAAAGCTCGCCCAGCATCGCTGCCGCCAGACCGAGCGCGCCCTTCTGGATCAGCGAGACAAAGCCGAACACGGCACCTTCGGAACGAATACCGCTTTTCCATTCCCCAAATTCGACGGTGTCGGGCATCATCGACCAGAAGCCAAGATATGTTGCGCCAGCGCCGAAGCCGATGATCGCTATCGGCAACAGCATGTTTGTCGCATCGAGCGGACTGAACCACAGCAACGCGTAACCGCATAGCGAAACGCCCGCACCACAAAGCCACATGGTGCGTTTGGAGCTGCGCTTCATCACGCTCGTCCAGATCGGCATCGAGATTGCGATTGCTCCGGTCAGCGCGGTGAGCGCCAGCCCAATTAGATCGGGCCGCTCAAGCGCATATTTGAAATAATAGGGCAGCGTTTTCGAGAATAATGTGCCGCCAAAGGCCCCGGCCAGCATCGCCGCGCAGACGATCCAGAAAGCGCTGTTATGGCGAAGCATGGCAATCATGTCACCCGGGCTCGGCGCTTTCTCGTCGGGCGCCGGCGCGATCTCTTTGGTCGATGCAAAGACGATAACGAAGAATATTGCAGCGATGCAGCCATAGACCATCGCCGTCCAGAAAAAACCCGTGCTTCCGCCGCCGAAGGCTTCAACCAGCTTCAGCGTCGAAAATGCGGCAAACAGGCCGCATGTCGTGGCGGCAATCATTCGAATGCTCGCCAATATTCCGCGCTCGTGGCTGTCGCCAGTCATCGTGGCCGACAGCGCCAGATAAGGCATCGACACGATGGCGTAGAGCGTGCGGAAGATCATATGCGCTGAGACTGCGAACAATATCAGTGCCGATCCCTCCAGCTCGACCGGCAGAAAGATCAACGTCCAGGATGCAGCAAGCGGCAAGCCACCGAACAGCAGATAGGGTCGGTAGCGACCCCAGCGCGTGCGCGTGCGGTTGGCGATATAGCCCATGACCGGATCGAACAGCGCGTCCCACACCAGCGCAATGCCAAATACCCCACCCCGCCGTTGACGGCGACAGACCAAGCACATCGGTATAATAGAACAGCAGATAGAGCGACGCGGTAGTGAAGAAGAGGTTGAAACCGAAATCGCCGACGCCGTAACCAAGCCGACGCCCGAACGACAGGATTGGACCGGTCGGCGTCACAGCGTGATTTCAGTCTGAAGAAGATCGCTGGCCGACGAGCTGCCGACGCAAATGCGGTGGATGCCGCTTTCCCACTTCCAGCTGTGGGTCGCCGGATCACGGTAGCGCAAATCGTCGAGTGCGACCGTCATCTGTACGACGCGCGTTTCACCTGGCGTCAGCGTCACGCGGGCAAAGGCCTTGAGCGACTTTACAGCGCGCGGTTTCACCGTTCCGGGAAAACCGACATAGCATTGTACAACCTCGGTTGCCGACACGCCGCCCAAATTGGACACAGCGACCGTTACTGCAATGCTGGCGCCAATCCTGCGCACCGTCAGCGCGCGATAGCCAAACTGCGTATAGCTGAGGCCATGGCCGAACGGGTAGCGCGGCTCCACCCCTTCATGTTCAAACTTGGCATAGCCGTGCCAATACCCATAGTCGATCGACTGGGCATCCCGGTCGAAGAACGGATAATGGGCAGGATCGCGTGCCACGGTAAATGGCAATTTTCCTGACGGAACAACGTCCCCGAACACCAATCTGGCAAGAGCGGTGCCGCCTTCCATGCCCGAGTAAAATGTCTGCATGATCGCGTTCGCTTTGGCGCACCACTCCTCCACCAATACAGCCGACCCTGCGACGATGACCACGATGACAGGCTTTCCGGAGGCTGCCGCGGCTTCGATCAACGCTGTCTGATCCGGGCTTATCCCCAGATCGAGGCGATCACCGCCGATCGCTTTGGGCCTGGGGGGGGCGTTCTTGCGCGCCGCCACGATTTCCGGCGGCAGGCTTGCTTCGGATCCCGCCTGACCCAATGCCAGATCGCCCGGAATATATTCTCCCTCATCTTCGGCAGTGTAGCCGACGACCACGATGGCGACGTCCGCATCGGCCAGTGCCACGCGCACGGCATCAGGATCATCCTCGGTGCCAAAGCTGACCGATCCCGTTGCAGGGTGGGCTCGCAGCCCCGCAAGCGCCGTCACAATGTGCGGGGCGCGCACCCGGCTCGATCCATTGTCGCCGGTGTTCTCGGCCGCTGCCAGTTTGCCCAACACCGCAATTCGGGTGCCGCGAGCAAGTGGAAGCGTGCCATCATTTTCGAGCAGCACTGCCGACTTTTCAGCAGCCTCGCATGCCAGCTGGATATGTGCCGCGCCAGCGACAAGATCGAGAGGATAGTCGGGAAGCGGCGGTTGCGCCTCGGCAAAACGCAGCTGCGTCGACAATATGCGGCGACAAGCGGTGTCGATGACCTGCGGCTCGATCGCACCGCTTTCGACCGCCGCGACAAGCTTGTCGCCCCATTTCAGCGGCTCAGGATTTTCAATGTCGAGGCCGGCGGCGGCACCATAGGGGGCATAGACGCCCATGACCCAGTCCGAATGGACAAAGCCTGTAAAGCCCCACTCGCCGCGCAATATATCCGTCAAGAGGTGCCGGTTTTGCCCGCAATATTCGCCGTTGACCTTGTTGTACGCGCTCATCACGCTTGCCACCCCGGCGTCGATACAAGCCTTGAAATGCGGCAGATAAACTTCATGCAACGTCCGTTCGTCAATGCGGATGTCGACCGTGAAACGCGCATTTTCCATGCTGTTCAGCGCGAAATGTTTGACCGTTGCGATGATGTTATGAGCCTGAATACCGGTTCCCAGTGCCGCGCCCATCGCGCCGAGGTGATACGGATCCTCGCCATAGGTTTCCTGAGCGCGGCCCCATGCCGGGTGGCGTAGCAAGTTGATGCAGACCGCGCCCGACAGCGTGCAGCCTTGTGCCCTGATTTCGATGCCCATGGCTTCACCAATGCGGCGTTCCAGATCGACGTCAAAGCTCGCCCCGCGCGCCATGACGCAGGGGAAACAGGTCGAACTGCCGCGCGCGACGCCGCGCGGGCCGTCGGTGAAATAGAGCGGCTCGATTCCCAGCCGTTCGATCCCAGACCCTGCGCGATAGGGCCGCGCACCCCACACGCCACGGTCCTCGGCATAGGCTGTGAAGAAGCCCTTGCCCGACATCATCCCCACTTTTTCGGCCAGTGTGGCATCGGCGAGCAGCGCATCGGCGTGCGCTTCGGCGCGTGTTTCGGGGGTCGTCATCGTCATTCTCCTGAAAGCCACCGGCGGCAAAAGCAGCCGAGCGCCGCGATCGATGCCGCGGCTTCGGGGACCGCGGCGCCGAATGCGGGCCAAGCATGTGCCATGCCGTCCCAGATTTGCAAATGCACATCGCCGCCTGCCGCAGCGACCCGTTCGGCGGTCAGCCGCGCGTCATCGAACAACATTTCCTCGCTGCCGACCTGGATAAAGGTCGGCGGCAGATCCTGCATCGGACCAAGCAGCGGCGAAACGCGGGGGTCATCGGCGGGCGCCGCGCCGCGATATCGGTCGGCATCGAGTGCCAGCCCGCGCTGCGATAGCATCATTTCGGTGGCCGCCCACGCGGTGATGCTGGCGTTGGACAGGGTCAGATCGGCCCACGGGCTCACCAGTGACAGCGCCGCGGGCCGCACCAGCCCATTGTCACGGATGCGCTGCGCCAACGCGAGCGCCAGCCCGCCACCCGCCGAATCGCCGATGATCGCGCGCGATGTCCCGCGTCATGCCGCGCCAAACGGCAACCGCATCGTCAGGCTGACCCGCCAGCATCGCGCGAATGGAGCCAATGTCCCTTAACCCCTCAGCCGACGGCGCGATGGTCTCGACGATCATGATTGGCTCCCGTCAATATGGTGTCGATAGCCACATTGACGCTCACGAACGGGGGTGAGCCTCGGCAACGAGATGCCTTTCATGTCTTACTAATGCGGGTGTCTAGAATGTGATGAGATGCAGTTTGTGCGCCGTGATTGCGGCTGGAGGCCACCCGTACATCGTTGCGCTGCTTGGATGAGCAACCCGCCCGAGACCGCGCTGACGGCAAGCGGAACGTCGCGAAGACGCTCTTCGCGCTTTTGCGCGGTCACGATGATTTCGGTGTCGGCGACGGCCGATGCGTTGGCGCCATCCGCCGCGTCCTGCGCATAGGCAGGAACAGCATTGAACAAAAAGGCCACCATGGCCGACTGCGCGAATAGCCGTGCACGCATGTATCTCTCCCCAGACGCTCTGCATTTATGCGGTGATCCGGGATAGCTAAGTCAGCCCAAAAAATTTGTCCAGCTTATTTGGCCGGTCGGTCAGATACTGGATCTTTGACCATCAGGTCCAGGATCAATTTGACGGCCGTGCGCATATCGTCCGCCCCGCTGAGGTTACGGGAATAAGCGCGCTCCCACATTGCACTTTGCGCGACGAATACGTTGATGCTGCTGGTCAACAGTGCCTGATAATGCGCAGGGTCGCCGCTACCGATCAGTCGGCGGCCCTGCATCGCTCTTAAGATACGATCGGTCAAAATCACATGCTGTCCAAAATGGCGATCGACCAGCCATTCACTGCGCCAGGATGGGGTAGCACCCTCGATAAACGGAATTCGCACATAAGCGGGCCATCGCACCGCAGCTTCGATAAACAGATCCAATATTCTTTCCAAAAGCGCGCGCGAAGGCGGGATGGAACGGGGCCACTGTTCCTTGAAAAACACGTCCACCTCTGCCCACAATGTCTCCACTGCGGATTTCCACAGCGTCTCCTTGTCGGTAAAATGATACAGCACGCTCGGCTTTGCGACGCCCGATGCCGCGGCGATATCGGCGATTGAGACGCCATCATAACCGCGCTCGGCGAACAGATGGGTTGCCGCCGCGAGCACCGCGCTATTCACTAGCTTGCCCTTGCTGTTCCGGGTGCGCGTGATTTTCGTTGGTCGTGACGCAGTCATCGCGTCACGCTCTAACACGAAGGATATATCGCGTCATCCTTATGGGCAGGGCCATAGTCCCATCATATAATCTTGCGTGCCGTCGCACTGCGCTCTACTTTCTGACCGAAAGGTCAATAAGTGAGGAGATGGGCGATGCTCGACAAAGCGCAACTGGCGGCTTGGGAGAAGGATGGCTTCGTCCTCATCCGCAATTTTCTTGATCCGCAGGTCGGCCGGCAAATGGAGGTCGAGACGATCGCCGCGATCAGGGCTGATCCGCCCGCGGCGCATCCCGGCGAGCGAAGTTATATTCTTGAAAATCATATGCTTGTGCAGCCGGAATCGCAAGTGCCGGAAGCGGCAGTCGAGGCAGAGGATTATGTTGCCAAGGTTTTCAACACGCATCTCGCCTGCGCAGCGCATGACTTTGCGGTGAGCAAAGAGGCAGCGGACGTGGTGGCGTCGATCCTGGGGGACGATATTGATGTGTTCCAGTCGATGTTCATCGTTAAAAACCCCGGTGCCTGGGGCCAGCCTTGGCATCAGGACAGTTATTATTTCAATTTTGATCAGCAACCGCAAGTCGGGCTGTGGCTAGCGATTTCCGAAGCGACGCTGGAAAATGGCTGTCTCTCAGTGCTGCCAGGTTCGCATAGCAACCCCGTGCTGACACACGTCCCCGACCGCCGGAAGGGCGCCAACCAGGGCTATCTGGAAATATTGGGCGTCAATGAAGGCGAAGCGGTGCCCGTGCTCATGAATCCCGGCGATTTGCTAGTTTTCAACAGCTACCTGCTCCATCGCTCGGTCGACAATTGCGGCGTCGCGCGCCGGGCAGCGATGGTGTACCATTATGGCCGCGCCGGGACGCAAAATCTGGCCGTTCCGGAAATCCAGGCCGTCCAGCAGCGCGTGACGCGATGGATTCCGGTACGCCGCTGCGAAACGCGAGTGGCGGCCTAACGCCTAGCCCGGCCTCTACCCGGCCGTTGCTCGCCCGCCGGATCCTGTGGGATTTTCGCTATCGCTAACATCAGAACCGTTTGCGCAAGCTTATCCGGGCGATGCCGCGTTCGAAGCCGCCGCTGCCGATGGTGCGCGAGGTGGAGAAATCATAGCCTGCCTCAATCTCCAGCCGCGGTCCCGCTTCATAGGTCAGACTCCCGCCCGCGTTGATGATCCAGCGCGATCCGCCCGGCTTTTCGGTCTCACGCCCGCCCACCAGCCGCACATCATAGCGCAGTCTGGGCAGAATGCGGCCCCAACTGCGCAGCTGCGCTTCATGGCTGTGAAAGGCATCGGGGGAATAATAGCCCGGCTGCGACGGCAGGCGGAAGTTGATGTTCGTATAGCGATAGCTGACGATCACCCGAGGACTGTCGACCAGCCGCCGGCTGACCTCCAGCTGCCACCAACTGCTGGCATTGCCATCGGAGTAAGTGGCCCGGTTGGCGCGCGCGGACAGGACGGTGTGATCGTCGGCGCGAAAGTCCGCCGATCCGCCAAATTGGGTCGCCGTCAGCCCACGGGTCAGCGTCGGTTCGCTGTCGAACGTCCGGCGCGATGCACCGACGTCGAAGCGCAGTCGGTCGCTGGGCCGCAGCGTCACATAGGCCTCGAATGTCGGCTTGGCAAAATCCCCCGCCGCACCGCGCGTGTCGATAATATCCAGCGCCGCGGCGGCGCTCACCTCGACGGCATCGCTCATGCGATAGCCGGCATAGAGCAACGGGCGGCTAACCAAGATGCGGGTCACCGGACCCTGTTCGGGGCGGTAGCGCGCGCGGGAAAGCCGGGTGCCAACATGGCCGCGCCCAAAGCCGAACGGCACGCGCAGGTCTGCGGACAGCTCGTCAATCGCCAGCCCGTCGGACTGGTCGAACAGCCGTCCGTCAAGCCGCATTTCAGGTCGCGCCTTGCGCGCCAGATCGTCGAGCAACCACGCGATATGCTTGTCATCGGGATGCCGTGCGCGTTGCTCTTGCAGCAAAGGCGCGGCGCGGTCGGGACGGCCCATCCAGATGAGCGATTCCGCCGCGATCACCGCAGGATCGCGCATCTGCCGGGCCGCTTCTGGCATGGCGTCGATCACCGCCAGTGTCTCGCGATACCGCCCCCGCCAGCTGAGCATGCGCGCGAGGCCGCGCTGCGCCGCTGTATCACCCGGGTCATCGCGCAGGATCGTGCGATACGCTGCACTCGCCTCGCTTTGCCGGTCGGCCCAGCCGAGC
>JAAUPH010000332.1 GCA_012035435.1 Sphingopyxis sp.
GAGGCGGCGACAGCGCGCATTGCCGAATGGCGCAGCGGCACGTTCCGCGTGCTGCGCAGTGCAGCGGCGCTGGCGGCACTTGAAAAAATGCTGCCCCAGCTGGTCACCGCACTTGCCGCAGCGCCCGACCCGCATGCGGCGCTCATTCGCTTCGACCGGATGATCGCCGGGATGCCCAGCGCCATCAATTTCTTTCACCTGCTCGCGGCGCAGCCCCGGTTAGCCCAAATGCTCACCCGCACTTTGGTGCTCGCGCCCACCCTGGCCGACGCGCTTGGCACACGGGCGAACCTGATCGAGGCGTTGATTGATGCACGCGCATTTGATGCACCCGCGCCCGTCGATGCGCTGGTGACTAGCTGGCAGGGGCAACTGGCTGGCCGCAGCTATGAAGCGGTGCTCGACGCCGTGCGCGACCGGGTGGGCGAATTGCGCTTTGCCTATGGCGTGCAATTGGTGGAGGGCGTCAGCGATCCCCTGGATGTCGGGCGGGGCTATGCCGCGCTCGCCGAAGCCGCGCTGACCATCCTCGCCGATGCGACCATTGCGGAATTCGCGCTTGCGCATGGTCAGGTTCCTGGCAGCGAATTGACCATATTGGCGCTGGGCCGTTTTGGCGGGGGGATGCTGACCCACGCCTCTGACCTTGACCTGATCTATCTGTTCACTGGCGATCACCTCGCCGAATCCGATGGGCCGCGACCCTTGGGCGCAACGCAATATTATAACCGCCTGGCCCAGCGGCTGACCGCGGCGCTGTCGGTACCAACTGCGGCGGGCAAGCTATACGATGTCGATACCCGGCTGCGGCCGTCGGGGGATCAGGGGCCATTGGTTGTGTCGGTCGACAGTTTTGCGCGCTATCAGCGTCAGGACGCGTGGGTGTGGGAACATATGGCGCTGCTCCGTGCGCGCCCGGTCTATGGCAGTGAAGCGGCGCGGGACGCGCTTCAAAACTGCTTGCTGAACTGCACGGCCGTCCCCGCAATGCTGTCGATCTGGCAAGCGAGGCATCCGCCATGCGCGCCAAAATAGCCGCGCACAAACCGCCATCGGGCCCGCTCGACGTCAAGGCCGGGGCGGGCGGGCTGATCGATCTGGAGTTCGCGCTGCAGGTGACGCAGCTCATCCATGGCCAAGGGCTCGACGCCGCCATTGGTCCGGCACTGAACCAGCTTGCTGCGGCGGGGTTTGTGGATCAGGCGGTGATCGATGCCGAAGCATTGCTGACCCGAATGCTCATCCTCCTGCGCCTGGCCGCGCCCGATGGCGAGCCACCGACCGACGCAGGGCGCGCCATGGTCGCTGCTGGTTGCGGCTATCATGATTGGCAAAGCCTGCTTGCCGCCCACGCCGATGCGCGGCAGGGGATTGCCGAGTGGTGGGCCCGATTCGCAAGCGAAGGACGTAAAGCAACATGACCCTGAAAATCGGTGATCCCGTTCCCGCCGTTACCCCGCTTGACGCCGATGGCGCGGCGCTGCCGCTTGCGGGCCTCGTCGGCAAACCCTTTGTCGTCTATTTCTATCCGAAGGCCGATACGCCCGGGTGCACGACCGAGGCACAGGATTTTACGCGGCTCGCCGATGATTTTGCGGCGCATGGCGCGCAGGTGATCGCGGTGTCGCGCGATACGCTGGCCAAACTTTGCAAATTCCGCGACAAATATGGCCTGACCGTCCGTCTTGCCGCCGATGCCGATGACCAAACTTGTGAGGCCTTTGGCACCTGGGTCGAAAAGTCGATGTACGGCCGTGCCTATATGGGGGTCGAACGCTCGACCTTTCTTTTCAATGGCGATGCAAGCTTGCCGCCGAATGGCGCGGGGTAAAGGTGGAAGGGCAGCGCCGACGCAGTGCTGGAGGCATTGAAGGCGCTTGATGCACAGCGTGGCACAGGCTGCGCGCGGGGTGTTGCTGACCGCAGACCCCGATGCCAAGCGCCGCGCTGCGCGGGCGCTCGCGCGGGGCTGGCGCACCGGGCAGCTTGAGCACCGTTTTGACATATCGATGCCAGATCAGCCGGCTTGGCCCGATCGCCCCGAACTGCTCGCTCCACGCCATATGCCGAAACGTCGCTCGGGCGGGTCGGATCAGGCGCGGATCGCGATGTTGCACGCGCTGGCACATATCGAATTTGTTGCGATAGACCTCGCCGTCGATCTGGTGGGGCGCTTTGGCGGGCAGTTTCCGCAGGCGTTCACCGACGAATGGTTAAGCGTCGCTGCCGACGAGGCGATGCATTTTGCGCTGCTTGATCGGCGACTGAAAACCCTGGGCAGCGACTATGGCGCGCTCCCTGCCCACGCGGGATTGTGGCAGGCTGCGGCGGAGACGTCCGACGACGCGCTAGCTCGGCTGGCAATCGTGCCGATGGTGCTGGAGGCGCGGGGACTTGATGTGACGCCCGCGACCATCGATCGCTTTGCCAGCGCTGGTGACGAACGCAGCGCTGCAATTTTGCGCCGAATTTTGACCGACGAGATCCGGCATGTTGCGGCGGGAACTCGCTGGTTTCGCTGGGCCTGCGACGAACGGGGATTCGTGCCCGATCAAATGTGGCACCAGCTTGTAAAGACGCACTTTCGCGGCGCCGTTAAGCCGCCGTTCAACGACTCAGCGCGTCACGCAGCCGGTTTAACGCAAGATTTTTACCGCGTTATTGCTTGTTAACTGACACCCCCGCAGGGAGGTTCCCAGATGTTGGGGAAAAATTCCAGCTTCAGCCACCAAGGACGGTAGTCGGACGGCAGAGGGTCCGAAGTCGTTACAGTGACGGGGTCGCAAAGAGTGTCATTTTCCAATTTTGTCAAAAGCCTGCGCGGTGCAGTGGTGTTCGCCGCCGCCATGCTGATGGGGACCAACCTTCCCGCGGCCTACGCGGCTGAGGCCGCCGCCGAAATCGGTGTCGATGGTCCGGAAGAAGAATTTGCCAACGCCGAAAGCGCGAATGCCGCCGCGATCCGCGCTGACTATGAGGCAAGGTCCATCTTCCGCGCCTGGCGCCAGCTCGATACCGGCATGGCCGCGACCAGCGCGATTGCCGTGCCCTCGCGCAAGCCGATCGACGCGATGAAGCTTTCGTCGGCTTATGGCATGCGCGTGCATCCGGTCACCGGTCGCCTTGCCCGCCACAATGGCATCGATATTCCCGCCCCGCACGGCACCCCCATTTACGCCACCGCCGACGGCATTGTCGGCCGCGCGCAGCGCCTTGGCGGCTATGGTCTGTATGTTGAGGTTGAGCATGGCAACAATATCCAGACCCGCTACGGCCATATGTCCTCTTACGCCGTGACCTCGGGTCAGCGCGTGAAAAAGGGGGACATCATCGGCTATGTCGGCTCGACGGGCCGCTCGACCGGCAATCATCTTCACTATGAAGTGCGCATTGCGGGCACGCCAGTCAATCCGCTGCCCTTCGTCGAATCGGGCGAACTGGCGCTTGCGGCGCTGGCCGATGCCGACACTGCCATGGGCGGCCCGGAATAAGACCGGATGGCATAAGGATCGAACGGGGCGCCGCAGGGCGCCCTTTTCATTTGGACCCGCACGGCCTATCTTCGCACCATGACCGAAACGCTGACCTACCCCGTTGCCGAGCTGACGCTCACCCCGGCCGCTGCGACGCGGGTGCGCTGGATCGCCGAGCGCAAGGGCGGGGTGC
>JAAUPH010000333.1 GCA_012035435.1 Sphingopyxis sp.
GCCGCGTTTGGCGCTGGTTGCCTTGCCGATTGCGGGTGCAGCCTTCGCCTTGCTCGCAACCGGCCCCGAATTGGCCGGACGCAGCGCGGCCGCTTGGCAATGGCTCGGCATCGCGGCCTTGCAGCTCGCTTTCTGGTGGGCGGTGATCCTGTTCGTCAATAGTCTGAAACTGACGGCGGAGACGGCTGCACTGGCGCTGGTCTCCGCATGGGCGCTGTTTACCCTCGTGCTGCCGAGTGCTATTTCCGCCATCGCCCAAAGCGCCTATCCGCCGCCGTCGCGCTTTGAACAGATAGCGACCGCGCGCGCCGCCGAGGTCGCCTCGACGACGGTTTATGAGAACGACCATCCCGATGCGGTCGCCGATGATGCGGCAGGCAGGCTCGCCTCGATCCGCAAGACATGGGAGATTGCGCAAAAGGTCGATGCCGCCATCGCGCCGATTAACGCGCGTTTCGATACCCAGCTTGGCGCGCAACAGGACGTTGTCCGCACGCTCGGCTGGTTGTTGCCTCCCTTGGTAGCCGGCGAAGCGCTGACCGCGCGGGCGGGCACCGATACCACAACCTGGCTCGGTTTCCGGGAAGCGACCCGCTCCTATCTCGACGCATTTCGGAAAGCAGCCGGTCGGCACGTCGAGGACGGCACGATCATCGATGCCACAGCCTATGCTTCCATCCCGCGCTTCGCTTGGTCGCCACAGCCGCGGTCGGGGCTGGCGGCTGCGCTGGTCCTGGCACTCCTCACGTTGGGCATTGGCGGCTTCGCGCTCCGACGCTTCGCCCGGATGCGGCTGGACTGACATGAACACCCCTCAGATACTTGATTACGATCAGCGACCGGACATTGTCGAAGACTTCGACCGGCTGCCGCGCCAGTTTATCCCCGGCTATGACGCCAGCCACACAATGGCAGCGACATTGCTCAAGCTCGCCATTGGCGCGCACGGCCACATTCTCGCCATCGGTGCAGGTGGTGGGGCAGAATTGGTCCGTTTCGCCGCGACATCGCCAGACTGGAGCTTCACCGCTGTCGATCCTTCTCAAGCGATGTTGGCGCGCGCAGCGGAACGCATGGTGGGTGGGGGAGCGTCAGACAGGCTTACTTGCGTGCAAGGCATTGCGCTCGATGCTCCGCCCGGCCCTTTCGATGCGGCCACGGCATTCCTTGCGCTGCATTTCGTGCCCGATGACGGCGCACGGCTCGCGCAGCTCAAGGCGATCCATGACCGGCTGAAACCCGGTGCGCCGTTCCTGATGATCAATGGCATGGCTGACCCTGCGTCGGACAGGTTCGAGACCGACCTTGCGCGCTGGCGGCTTCATGCCGAACTCAACGGCGCTGATCCTGCTATCATGGGCGAGGCTGAGGCGATGCAGCGCACACAGGTTCGCTTCCTTTCGCCCGAACGAGAACGCGAATTGGTCCGCAGAGCGGGGTTTGGTCCGCCTGAAACATTCTACAAGGGGTTGTGGATCGAAGGTTGGGCGATGGCAGCATGAGATCGCTGGTCGCCTTGATCGCGCTGGCTTCGTCGGCTTCAGCTTATGCGCAAACTGCGCCTGCGCCTGCGCCGCCAACGCCGCAACCCGTAGCACAGGCAGGCCGTGTCGATGAAATCGCCATCCGCCTCGCCGACGATGCCTTTGGCACCAGCATCGGCAATGAGGATGTCGGAATTTATAACAGCTTCGATGTGCGCGGCTTTTCCCCGACGCGGGCAGGCAATATCCGCATCGAAGGGCTGTATTACGATCAAGTCTGGGCGCTGACCTCGCGGCTGCGGCGAACGACAACGATCCGCGTCGGTATCTCGGCGCTCGGCTTCCCATTCCCGGCACCGACCGGAGTGGTCGATTATGCCCTGCGTAAACCCGGAAACGACGCGCGTCTGTCAGCTGTGGGCTCGATCGACAGCTACGGCGCGAGCGTGGCCGAATTCGATGCTGTCGTGCCGCTGGTCAACGACAGGCTCAGCCTCGGCGCAGGCGTAGGCTTCTACGCAAACGAATTTTTTAACGGCACCAACAGCCTTCAGCATGTCGAAGGTGTATCGCTGCGCTGGACGCCATCGCCCGATGTCGAAATTCAGCCATTCTGGTCGCGCTCGGACATTTACGACGACGAGGTAGGGCCGATCTACGTGCCAGCCGGTTCGTTTCTGCCGCCCAAGGTGCAACGCCGCCAGTATCTCGGCCCGCAATGGGTCGAGTATGAGGGGACAGCCTCGCTCTATGGCGCAACATCGCGTTTCGATCTTTCGGACGATTGGCAGCTGCGCGGCGGCCTCTTCCGGTCATTCTTCTCCAACCCGACCGACCATTTCGCACTGATCACCGATCTGACCCCGGACGGGCGGGGCAATTATACCGTGCTGGCCGATCCGCCGAACGAGCTGGCCTCGACCAGCGGCGAATTGCGGCTGACGCGCAAGATCAATGACGGGCCGAGGTTGCACCAACTTCACCTTTCGGTTCGCGCGCGTGACCGGCAAAGCCGCTATGACGGGACCGACGTCATCGACCTTGGCCCAACGCGGATCGACGACCGCGTCGATGCGCCCGAGCCGGTGCGCAATTTCGGCGAGCAAGCGCGTGACAATGTGCGGCAGCAGACGCTGGGTCTCGCCTATGAAGGCCGCTGGAAAGGCGTCGGCGAACTCAGCCTCGGCATCCAAAAAACGCGCTACCGCAAGCGTATCGCACAGCCAGGGCTGCCGGCCGTTTCGACCGCCGCCAATCCATGGCTGTTCAATATCGCCGCCGCTGTCACATTGTCCGATAGTTTTGCAATCTATGGCGGCTACACGCGCGGGCTGGAGGAAAGCGGTGTCGCGCCGCCCAACGCCACCAACCGCAACGAAGCTCTGCCCGCAATCATGACCAACCAGCGCGATATTGGCTTCCGCTGGGCAATCACGCCAAAAGTGAAATTGATCGCCGGGTTGTTCGATGTGCGAAAGCCTTATTTCAACCTCGATGCCAGCAACCGCTTCACACTGCTCGGCGATGTCAAAAATCAGGGCATCGAAATGTCGCTGTCGGGCGCGCTGACCGACCGGCTCGACATCGTTGCCGGTGCCGTGCTCTCGCGCCCGCGTGTGACCGGCGAAGGCGTCAGGCTTGGGCGGCTGGGGCGCTTGCCCGTCGATCAGGCTGCACGAAAGGTTGATTTCAATGTGGATTGGCGTCCGCCGATGCTCGAAGGTCTGTCACTCGACCTGTCTGTATCGCATAGCGGGCCAATCGTGGCGACGCGCGACAATCTCGTCTCTATCCCGGAACGCACATTGGTCGATGTCGGGGCACGCTATGCGTTCAAGCTCGGCGACAACGCCGCGTCGATCCGCGTCTCCGCCAGCAATCTGTTTGATGCCTACGGTTTCGATCTGCAAGGTGCAGGTGCCTATGACCTGATCGACGGTCGGCGAGTGAGTGCGCGATTGGTTGTCGATTTCTAGCGGCGCTGTGGGGACGAACAACGCGGGCGAGATAACTGTCGCGGAAGACCGATTTTTGCGCCGTCTTGGCGAGGAAACGAGGGTGTCAGATTGTTTGTGTAAGCGGGGACCGGGTTCCATTCTGAGGAAGAAGGGACTCGACGATGACGACGACGATCAAGCAAGAGACACTGGACGATTTGCTATCGGGGGTAACCAGCCCGGA
>JAAUPH010000334.1 GCA_012035435.1 Sphingopyxis sp.
TGGCCGACCTGCCCGATCGGATACTGGCGGCGCACGAGGCGCAGCTTGCTAGCTGGCCCTTCACCCCCAACGGTACCGAAGGCTATGCCAAGGCGGAGGTAACGCGCGGCGGCGTCAGCACCGCCGAGCTTTCGCAGCAAACATTGGCAGCCCGGCCCGTACCCGGCCTGCACATCATCGGCGAGGCGGTCGATGTCACCGGCTGGCTGGGCGGCTATAACTTCCAATGGGCCTGGGCGAGCGGGGTCGCGGCGGGGGAGGCGATTTAGCGATAGTCCCACGGATTGATCAGGCTGATTGCAGCATGAACGAAATCCTTGGTGTTGCGCGTTGCGAGCGAAAAACCATGCTCCATCGCAATCGCCGCGATCTGGCCATCGATCATCGCCATATTATGCTGTGCCCGCAAAGCATCAACCATGACGTCGCCATAAAGCATGGCGTTGGTGGCCCCGAAAGCCAGCATCCGATCAGCATAGCGAACCCGCAGGTCAGCGCAGCCAGCCTCTAGAGCGTGATACCAAAGGCGATTTCTGCCAGCGCGGGCGCGCACAAATATGTGTCAGTTTCTCGGGCGATAAACCACCGGGCGACGTTTTCGTCGGCGGGTTTCTTCATCAATTCAGAAATGACATTCGTGTCGAGCAGGATCACAAATCAATGCCGCGATGTGGCTTGCGGTTTTCGGCGATGAAAGTTTCCAGATCATCAAGATCGTCAAAGGTTCCCCTTTCGCCAATTTCGCCGAGTCGGCGTAAAAAGCCTCCGCGCTCTCTTGAGGTTGGCGCTGAGCATAGGCCATCAACGCATCTTCGACAATGGCGTGGATAGGGCGCTTTCCCTTCGCAGAAAGCTGATGCGCCAGATCGCGCGCCTTTGCCGAACGGACGGAAAGTTGGGGGGCAGTCATGCCATCAAGCAACGCTCTTGATGGCATGATGGCAAGGATATCAGAGAACTCGCCGGAACGCTAAGCTTACGCCGCGTCCTTTTTCCGCGACGCCTTCTTCCGCTCATGCGGGTCGAGGATCGCTTTGCGGATGCGGATGTTTTTGGGCGTTACTTCAACCATTTCATCATCGTCGATATAGGCGATGGCCTGTTCCAGCGTCATGCGCTTGGGCGGGGTCAGGCGGATGGCGTCGTCCTTGCCGGTCGAACGGAAGTTCGTCAGCTGTTTCGACTTCATCGGGTTGACTTCCAGATCGTCGGGCTTGGCGTTTTCGCCGATGATCATGCCTTCATACAGCGCCTCGCCGGGCGACACGAACAAGATGCCGCGCTCTTCCAAGGGGCCGAGCGCATAGGCAACCGCTTCACCTGCGCCATTGGAGATGAGGACGCCATTCGGACGGCCCGCAATCACCCCCTTGTGGGGCCCATATTTTTCGAACAATCGATTCATGATCCCGGTGCCGCGCGTGTCGGACAGAAATTCGCCATGATAGCCGATCAGGCCGCGTGACGGGCCCGAAAAGCTGATGCGGGTCTTGCCGCCGCCGCTGGGGCGCATATCGGTCAGTTCGGCTTTGCGCAGCTGCATTTTCTCAACGACCGTGCCCGAATGTTCGTCGTCGACGTCGATCATCACCGTTTCATAGGGTTCGGTGCGGTTGCCTGCATCATCGGTGGCATAGAGCACGCGCGGGCGGCTGATGCCAAGCTCAAAGCCTTCGCGGCGCATCGTTTCGATGAGCACGCCAAGTTGCAGCTCGCCGCGCCCGGCGACTTCAAAGCTGTCCTTATCGGCGCTTTCGGTGACGCGAATGGCAACGTTGGTTTCGGATTCGCGCAGCAGACGGTCGCGGATCATGCGGCTCGTCACTTTGCTGCCCTCACGGCCCGCCATCGGCGAATCATTGACCGCAAAGCGCATCGACAGCGTCGGCGGATCAATGGGCTGCGCGGGGATGGCGACGGTGACGCTGGGGTCGGCGATGGTGTTCGATACGGTTGCCTGCGTCAGCCCGGCAATGGCGACAATGTCCCCCGCCCGCGCTTCATCCACCGGAACGCGCTCAAGGCCGCGGAACGCCAGCAGCTTCGACGCGCGGCCGGTTTCGATGACCTTGCCGTCCATGTCGATCGCGTGGATCGGCTGGTTGACTTTGATGCTGCCCGACTGGACGCGGCCCGTGAGCACACGGCCGATGAAATTATCCCGGTCTAACAGGGTTGCGAGGAAGCTGAACGGGCCATCTTCGTCAAGGCCGGGGGTCGGCACATGGTTGATGATCGTGTCGAACAGCGGGCCCAGATCCCCTTCGCGCGCGTCCATGTCGTGGCTCGCAAAGCCGGCGCGGCCCGACGCGTAGAGGATCGGGAAATCCAGCTGTTCGTCATTGGCTTCCAGCGTCAAGAACAGCTCGAAACATTCGTCGAGCACTTCGGCGGCGCGCGCGTCGCTGCGGTCGATCTTGTTGACGACGACGATGGGTTTCAGACCCAAAGCCAGTGCCTTGCCGGTGACGAACTTCGTCTGCGGCATCGGTCCCTCGGCGGCATCGACGAGCAGGATGACGCCGTCGACCATGCTCAAAATGCGCTCCACCTCACCGCCGAAATCGGCGTGACCCGGCGTATCGACGATGTTGATCCGAACCATTTCGCCATCATGTTCACGCTCGACGCTGGTGCATTTTGCGAGAATCGTGATCCCACGCTCTTTTTCCAAGTCATTGGAATCCATCGCCCGTTCTTCGACACGCTGATTGTCGCGAAAGGTGCCCGATTGGCGGAAGAGCTGGTCAACGAGCGTGGTTTTGCCGTGATCGACGTGCGCGATGATGGCGATATTGCGAAGCGACATGGGGAGTAAGCCTTGTGGGAGCGGGGGGCAGCATTGCCGCCTAGCGCCGCGCCCTTAGCGATTATTCTGTTGCGGCGCAACAAAGAGGAGGTTGCCGGGATTGTAGAGCGACAGTCTTTCCTTTTGGCGCAGCCGCTGTGCCAATCCGTTGGCGAACCGCGCGCGCCAGGCATAGGCCGAAACGGCGAATTGCCCTGGGTCTGCGGCCTCGCCGCCCAGCTTTTGCAGCGCACGCGAGGCAATGAGCAATTCGCGCCGCTGCGATTGAAAGGGGTGCGCCGCATAGCGCTCGGCAATTAATCCCAACTGGTGCCTTGCCGCAGCGAGCAGCGCACGGACAGCAACGGGGTCGCCGCGCCGCGCCATGCTCACCGCTCCGCGCAAGGCGGTATCGACCAGCTGCAACTGCTGGCTGAGCGTGCGCGGCGTCAGTGCCGCTCCGCTCTCACAGGCCGAACCGCCCGCACATAGGCGGCGAGCGCACCCAGCATGGCCGGCGTCGGCTCTGACCCCGAAAACTCTTCGACGATCAGGGTTCGGATAAAGGGTTCCAGCGCCGCCGCCGCCGGATCGCGCGCCACTTTGCCCGGCAGCGCGAGATCGGGAATGACCACGGGATCAAAGCGCCCATTGCCGCGTGCGGGACTGAAAAAACTGTTCGTCACATCGGCGGTGCCGGGCGCATCCGACACCCCTGTCATCACAAAATGCCTATTGCCGCGACCATTGACATGGCAACTGGCGCAGCTGAGCCCGCCCTTCGCTGCCTGACCGCCGAGCAGCGACGGGCTGTTGAACAGCGCCTCGCCAGCTTGCGCATCGACCGAAATGTCGCTGACGCACGCCGCAGGCTG
>JAAUPH010000335.1 GCA_012035435.1 Sphingopyxis sp.
GCGTGCGGTCGGCGCGGCTGAGGCGCGGTCCGCGCCGATTGCTGCGCGTGGCGACGATAACGGGGCGGCTGCTTTTCCGTGGCTGGTGCCGTCGATCATGGTTTCAGCCCTTTCACGAGCGCGTGAAACTGGTTGCCGCGATCCTCGAAATCGCGAAACTGGTCGAACGAGGCGCAGGCGGGGGACAATAGCACGGTATCGCCGCTTTCCGCATCCTGTGCTGCCGCTGCGACCGGCGCCGGTCAAGCGTGCCCGCCTCGGTCACCGGCAGCTTGGGCCGCAACAATTCCGCCAGCATCGGCCCCGCCTCACCAATCGTATAGGCCGACCTGACATGGCCAAGGTGCGGCATGCAGGCGTCAATCTCGGCAGTCTTGGCGCGCCCACCCAAAATCCAGCGGATCGCGCCAAACGCGGCGAGCGCAGGCGCGGCGGCTTCGGCGTTGGTGGCCTTGCTGTCGTTGATGAAGGCGACACCCTGACGTTCGCCGACGCGCTCCATACGGTGCGGGAGGCCGGGGTAGGTGCGGAGGCCTTCGTCGATGTCTTCATGATCAAGGCCAAGCGCCCGGCATGCCATCCGCGCCGCCCACGCATTTTGGGCATTATGCGGACCTCGGAGTGTCGGCCAGCCAGTCTGCTCTGCGGCAAAGTCCGTGCGATAGTCTCCACCGAACCATTGGGTGTATCCGGCGCCCACGGTCAACGCGCGCACTGCGCGCTCGACGCCGTTAGCACCGTCCGCCACAATCGCCTCACCATGACGCGGCTGCATCCGCAGCAGGCGGATTTTCGCTGCGCGGTACGCGGAAAAATCACGATAGCGATCCAGATGATCGGGCGTCACGTTCAGCAGCACGGCGACGTCGCACTTCAGCGTTTGAGTGAGATCGATCTGAAAGCTGGATAGCTCCAGCACGTAAACGCCGTTCACCGGCAACGGCTCCTGTGCCAGAATCGGCAGGCCGATATTTCCGCCCATCGTCGTTGGCACACCCGCTGTTTTCAGGATGTGATGGATCAGCGCGGTTGTGGTGGATTTGCCGTTTGTTCCGGTGATGCCAACGACCTTGTGCAGCGGCAAGTCAGGCCATGCCTGCGCAAACAGTTCAATGTCGCCGATGATCGGCACTTTGGCGCCCTTGGCGCGGGCGGCAATCGGATGGCGGTTGAGCGGCACGCCTGGCGACACGACAACCCCAGCCATGCCGCGCAGATCTTCCTTTACAGGATCGCCAATCACTGCACCCAGCTTGGCCGCTTCGTCACGCGCTTCCTCGCGATCGTCCCACGCCAGCACCTCGGCCCCGCTCGCCAGCAAAGCGCGCACAGTCGCCAGCCCCGACCGGGCAAGCCCCAGCACCGCATAGCGTTTTCCCGCCCCATTCCTCCGACGTGATCACCGCAGCTTCAACGTCGCAAGGCCCGCCAGCGCCAGCACGATCGATATGATCCAGAAGCGGATAACCACGGTGCTCTCGGGCCAGCCCAGCTGTTCAAAATGATGGTGGATCGGCGCCATGCGGAACACCCGTTTGCCGGTGCGCTTGTACCAGAAGACCTGAATGATTACCGACAGCGCCTCCGCGACGAACAGCCCGCCGATCAGCACCAGCACCAGTTCATGCTGCGCCGTCACGGCCATTGTCGCCAGCGCGCCGCCGAGTGCGAGGCTGCCGGTATCGCCCATGAATACTGCCGCGGGCGGCGCGTTGAACCACAGAAACGCCAGACAGGCCCCCATGATCGCGGCGGCAAAGACGGCCAGCTCGCCTGCCCCGCGCACAAAGGGGATGCCCAGATACTCGGCAAATTTGGCATTGCCCGACAGATAGACGATCACGAAAAACGCCAGACAGGCGATGATGACTGGGAAGGTCGCGAGGCCATCGAGCCCATCCGTCAGGTTCACTGCGTTGCCGAACCCGACAATCAGCACCATCGCAAATATATAATAAAACGGCCCCAGCGGGATCACGACATCGCTGAAAAATGGCAGATACAGATCGGTTCCGGTCCGCGTCACGATCAGAAACACCGCCACGCCCGCAATCGCGAACTCGATCAGCAACCGGACGCGCCCCGGAATGCCCTTATGACTCGATTTTGTAACCTTGTCGAAGTCATCCATGAAACCGACAATCGCAAAGCCGCCCGTGACGAACAGGCACGCCCAGACGAAGCGGTTGGACAAGTCCATCCATAACAGCGCCGAAATCATCAGCGAAATCAGGATCATCAGCCCGCCCATCGTCGGCGTGCCGCGCTTGGACAAATGCGACTGCGGTCCATCTTCGCGGATCGGCTGCCCCTTGCCCTGCCGCACGCGCAGCATCGCGATGAAACGTGGTCCGATAACCATCCCAATAATCATAGCAGTGGCCACCGCTGCGCCCGAGCGGAAGCTCAAGTAGCGGACCAGATTGAGAACGCCCGGAAACCCCAGATATTCAGCCAGCCAGAACAGCATCAGATTTCCCCGTCCGTCATCGCCGTCACCAGACGCGACAGACCGACCGAATTTGAACCCTTGATCAGAATGACGTCCCCCGGCTGCACGCGCGCGGCCAGAATCGCCTGTGCCGTAGCCGCATCGGGCACATGCGCGAAATCGCAGCGGCCCTCAAGCATCTTGGCTAGCGGCGCCATTTCAGCGCCGACGAGCAGGGCATAGTCCACGCCAGCCTGCGCCAGTGGCTCGGCAAGGTCGGCGTGAAACTGGTCCGAATGTTCGCCCAATTCCTTCATTGCGCCCAGCACCGCGACCCGGCGCGCGCCCTCGGCACGGCCAAGCTCGCGCAGCGTTGCCGCCATCGACGCCGGATTGGCGTTGTAACTTTCGTCGATCAGCAAGATTTCGCCGTCACCGTGCGCAATCTGATGCCGCGCACCGCGCCCCGTCAGGCCCGCGAGTTCGGCCAGCGCCAGACCGGCTGCCGCCAGATCGCCGCCCGCCGCCTTTACCGCCGCCAGCACTGCCATGCAGTTCGCCACCCAATGGTCGCCTGTCTGCGACAGGGTGAAGCACAGCAGATGATCATGCACCGCCGCAGTGATCAGCGTGCCGCCGTGGCCATCGGGCAACCAATCGAGGGCATGAACGTCGGCGCCTGCCGACAGACCAAAGCTGACGATGGTCGCACCATGCGCCAGCGCTGCGGTGCGCAGCCGGTCATAATGCGGGCTGTCGAAGGGCAGCACAGCCGTCCCGCCGGGTTCGAGGCCGGCGAAAATCTCTGCCTTGGCATCGGCAATTGCTTCGATCGAACCCAGGTTTTCGATATGCGCGGGAGCGATGGTCGTGATCACCGCAACATGTGGGCGGACCTGCCGGGTCAGCGCGTCGATCTCACCCGCGTGGTTCATCCCCATTTCGAATACGCCATAGGCAGTGCGCGCGGGCATCCGCGCGAGGCTCAATGGCACGCCGGTATGGTTGTTATAGCTTTTGACCGAACGATGCGCGCGGCCGGGGCGATGGCGTTCGAGCGCGGCAAACAGCGCCTCTTTGGTGCCGGTTTTCCCCACCGACCCGGTCACGCCAATGATCCGGCCATGACAGCGTACGCGCGATGCCTGACCCAGCGCCACCAGCGCGGCGGCGGCATCGGGGACCAGCACTATGGGGCGCATCGGACCGAAATCTCGCACA
>JAAUPH010000336.1 GCA_012035435.1 Sphingopyxis sp.
GACCGGCGATGCGGTCCTCGCCGATTTCATTGCCGAGTCGCGCTGCGAAGTGCTCTTGATTCCGGTGTCGCTGTTCCAATCGGTCATCGTGGCCGAGCCGGCCGCCGTCCAGCACGTCTCGCGAACGATCGCCGAGCGGATGAAGACCGTCCTGGCCGATCCGGCGAGCCGCGGCGGCCTTGCGCCAGAGCGAGGATCCCTACGGGCTCAAGCTCAAGGGCGAACGCCCGGAACGGATTCTCGTCATCAACTGCGGCTCGTCCTCGCTTAAATACTGCTTCTACGACACCGCGGATGACTCGCGACAGGCGCGCGGACAGGTCGAGCGCATTGGCATCGACGGCACGGGGCTGTCGTATCGCGGACCGAAGGGGGAAGTGAAGCGCGAGTTGCCCAAGGGCGGCTTTGCCGAGGCGTTCAACCGGCCGCAAGGGCGCTGCGTCGAATGTCACACCGAGCATGAGGGCGCAGGGCGGATGGCTTCAACGCCGCAGCAATTTTGCGCCGATTGCCATGACGGGATGGCAGGGCGGATCAAGACCGGGCTAGGTGACGCGGCGGATTTCGGCATCGATCACCCGCAGTTTCGCCCACTCGTTCGCCCGGCCGTGGGCGCGAAGCTGGTGCGCGCTTCGCTCGACACGAAGCCGCGCGATATCAGCGGCATGAAGTTTCCGCACGACATGCACATGGACGGCAAGGGCGGGGTCGCGCGCATGGCGGCGAGCTTTGCCGGGCGCTACGGCTTCGCCCGCGCGGGATTGCAGTGCAAGGATTGCCACAGCGTTGAACGGGACGGCGTGTCCTTCAAGCCCGTTGATATGGAGGCGGATTGCGCCATGTGCCACAGCCTGGCCTTCGAGCAGGTGGGCGGGGTGACGCGGACGCTGCGCCATGGTGAGCCCGCGCAGGTGATTGCCGATCTGTCGGCTTATTATCGCTCCACCGCCCCGACGCGACCGCTGCAACTCGGCGGTATGGCGCGGCGGCGGCCCGGCCAATATGCCGAAGGTCAGGTGTATAACATCTATTTCCGCGAAGCCGCCGTGCGCCCGGCGCGCGCCGATCAGGCGATTGCGGCAGTCTTTTCCAAGGGCGGTGCCTGTTATGATTGCCACACCATCTATGCCCCGACATCGGGCAACAATTGGCGCGTGATGCCGGTTAAACAAACCGATGCACATTTCAGTAAAGGCTGGTTCGACCATGAAGCGCATGAGGAAACCAAATGCGCCGATTGCCATACCGAGGCGCGCACGTCGAAAATGGCGAGCGACGTGTTGATCCCCGGGGTCAAGCAATGCCGCGATTGCCATGTCGGGGAAACTGGGGCGCAGCTGGCCGGTATCGACGTTGATGACCCGGTGAAATCTTCCTGTGCGATGTGCCACGAATATCATATGGATGGCGGGCGGCCATGGACGCCCAAGCCGGTGAAGAAACGCGGCGATGTGACGTCCATCACAGCGCCGCCGCGCAAAGCGCTCTATACTGGTGGCTTCGAGCCGGGCGGTGGTCGTGGGGCAGGGGGATGATCGCTGGGCAGAACACTGCCAGCGACGAAAGGGGACGCCGATGCTGATTGCCCAAATCACCGACGTCCATATCGGCTTCGATCCCGACAATCCGGCGGAATATAACCGCAAACGGCTCGACGATGTGCTCGATCTGTTGATCAGCGGCCCGAACCGGCCCGATCTGTTACTGGCGACCGGTGACATCACCGATCGCGGCGATGCCGACAGCTATCGGCGGCTGGCCAACGCCTTTTCGCGCTGCCCTTTCCCCGTGTGGCCCAGCGTCGGCAATCATGATTTGCGCGCGCCATTTCATGCGCAATTTCCGGGGTTGGGCGACGCCAATGGCTTCGTCCAGTACAGCGTCGATCTGCCCGAGTTGCGGTTGGTGACGATCGATACGCTGGAGGAAGGGCGGCATGGCGGCGCATTTTGTGCGGATCGCGCGGCGTGGCTCGGTGCCGAACTCGCGCGCGCGCGCGATAAGCCAACCTACATCATCATGCATCACCCGCCGGTGGAAGCCGGGATCGAATGGATGAACACCGACCACCGCGACCCGTGGGTTGGCGTGTTTGGCGAAGTACTCGATCGGCATCCGCAGGTACGCGGACTGATCTGCGGCCATTTGCACCGCTCGGTCACGATCAACTGGCATGGGCGGACGGTGGCGATCTGTTCGTCAACCGCGCCGCAAGTGTCGCTCGACCTGCGTCCCATCGATCCCGACCGGCCCGATGACCGCCCGATGATCGTGGCAGAGGATCCCGCCTATGCGCTGCATCGATGGAATGGGCGCGAACTCGTCAGCTTTTTCGACCATGCGGGGCAGCACACGATGCTGGCGAAATATGACGCGCGGTTGCAGCCGCTGGTCAGGGAGTTGCGGGCGGAGCGGCCGGGTTAGAGCGCGATGAGATAAGGTCTGTCCTTTATGTCATCCCCGCGAACGCCGGGACCCAGAGCCGCCTTAGTCAAATCCCGCCCTGGGTCCCCGCTCTCGCGGGGATGACAGGTTGATTCGATTCGATTTCATCACGCTATAGATTTCTCGCCCGACGCAAACGGGAATGGGGGACGCTCAATAGCCCAACGTTAAATCCACCTGCGGCGTCACCTGCTCACCCCGTTCCCAGCGGGCGAGATTGTCGAGGAAGCGTTCGGCGGCGCGCGCGAACATCTTGTCCTGCGCGCGGCCCGACAGATGCATGCTGATGTGCGCATTGGGCGGCGTCCACAGCACATCGTCGGCCGGGAGCGGTTCGGGCGTGGTCACATCCAGAAAGGCGTGGCCGATCTGGCCCGATTGCAGCGCGGTCACCAGCGCCGCCTGATCAACCACGCTGCCGCGCGCGATATTGATGAGGGTTGCGCTGGGTTTCATCGCCGCCAGTTCAGCTGCGCCGATCATCCCGTCGGTTTCGGGGGTAGCGGGGACGGCAAGAATGACCCAGTCGAAATCTCCGAGCCGTGCGCGCCACTGGTCGGGGGTCAGCGTGTTGGCGCCGGGCGACCGGCGGACGACGGTGACATCGACGGCGAACGCCTTCAATCGCTCCTCGACCAGCTTGCCGATCGCGCCATAGCCGAGCAGCAGCGCGCGCGAGCCGAACAGCTCGACCTTTCCCGGCGAATCCATCAACCATTCATGCCGATCCTGCGCGCGCACCACGTCGCGGTAGCCCTTGGCGACGGTCAGCATGCCCATGATGACATATTCGGCGATGGTGATCGCGTTGATGCCGGCGCCATTGGTGACGATCGTGCCTCGCTGGCGCAGCAGATCGAGCGGCAAATGATCGGCTCCGGCATAGATGCTGTTGAGCCACTTCATATTAGTCGCGGCTGCAATAGCATCGGCCATGTCGTCCTTGTCATACATGTCGAACCAGCCGATTTCGGCGCGCGGGGCGAGGTCCATCACCTGATCCTTGGACAGGAAAAAATGCGGTTCGACCCACGCGGGCAGGCGGTCCTTCAACAGCGGGTGCATCAGGCCGGACAGGACGGTTTTGGTCATATTTCATCTACCCCCAAAATTCCGTTCACCTCGAGCGAAGTCGAGAGGCCCATCCGGGTTTGCGCCATGCCGACGGGTGTCTCGACTTCGCTCGACACGAGCGG
>JAAUPH010000337.1 GCA_012035435.1 Sphingopyxis sp.
GCGGGTGGGTTCGTAGTGCGGGGTGGAACTGGTTTCGATCAGCAGCAATCGCCCGGCCTGCTGCGTGATTTGCAACTCGACCCGGTCCAGCAGCCAGCGGCCGGTGCCGCGGCCCTGCTGAGACTTGCCGACGACGATCCACCACAATTCCCACGTGCGGTCGGTCATTGCCACCGGGGCGAAGTAGACGAACCCGACCGGGGCGGCGTTCTCCTCCAGGAGCCGGCTCAATGCCGGAGCCGCTTCGCCGAAGAACCGGTTCACCCCGCCCATCTTCTCCCGGTACTCGGCGCGGAGCTCCTCGATGTACGCGGCTTGAGCCGACGTCGGGCCCGCCAGCACGCCGTTCAGCTGGCCGAAGAGATCCTGGAGTCGCTCCGAGAGGCGCGGTCCCTCGCTCCAGAACGGCTTTCCCGAGGGCCTCGCGAGCGTCGAGAACCCGGTTCAGCTCCTCGAGGTTCCGACTCGATGCCCGTCTTCAGCGCCTCGGGGATCTCGCGGTCCTCGAGCTCGGCCTGGGCCACGGCGGTGCGGAAGTCGACATCCCAGAGGGTCGGCGCCTCGACTGGTACGCCTGTCCACGCTCGAGCAGCCGGAGAAACGCCATCTGGGAGACCCGCTGCGCCTGCCGCCCGATGCCGGAGAAAGGATGTGGCGCGCCCCTTGCCCCGCCGCGCCCACGCTGGCAAAGGGACCGAGCGCATTCCCGCGCTTTTTCAGAAAGTCCCTTGTTCCCATGCCCGAGATGATCCGCGTCACCCTTCCCGATGGCTCTGCCCGTGAAGTCGCGCGCGGGACTACCCCGGCAGAAATTGCTGCTGCGATCGGACTGGGCCTGGCCAAGGCCGCCCTCGCCGCGCGCGTGGACGGCGAAGTGCGCGACATCATGCGCCCGTTGGAGGCGGATACCAGCCTCGCGCTTATCACCGCGCGCGACGAAGACGATGCGCTCGAACTCGCGCGCCACGATTTCGCGCATATCATGGCGGAGGCGGTGCAGCGGATCTTCCCCGGCACGCAGATCACCTTCGGTCCATCGACCGCCGACGGCTTTTACTATGACTTCGCCCCGACCGCCGATCATGGCCCATTCCGCGACGATGAACTGCCGCTGATCGAGGCCGAGATGCGCCGCATCATCGCCGCCGACCAGCCTTTGCGGCGCGAGGTTATGGCGCGCGACGACCTGATCGCGCGCTGGCAGGCGGAAGGCGAGACGTTCAAGGCCGAATGGGCCGCCGAACTGCCAGAGGGCGAGGAGCTGAGCGTCTATTGGTCCGGCGATGACTGGATGGACATGTGCCGCGGACCGCATCTGGCCTCGACCGGCAAGCTCGATCCAGCCGCGTTCAAGCTCACCCGCGTGTCGGGCGCTTACTGGCGCGGCGACCAAAACAATGCTCAGCTTTCGCGCATCTACGGCACCGCCTGGCTGAACAAGAAGCAGCTCGACGCGCATCTCCTGCGGCTGGAGGAGGCTGCCAAGCGCGACCACCGGCGGCTGGGCCGCGAGCTTGATCTGTTTCATTTTGAGGACTTTGCACCGGGCGCCGTATTCTGGCATCCGCATGGCTGGGGCCTGTTTCAAAACCTCATCGCCTATATGCGCCGCCGCCAGGACGCGGCGGGCTATGTCGAGGTTAATACGCCGGATGTGATGGACCGCAGCCTGTGGGAAACGTCAGGCCATTGGTTCAACTATGGCCACCACATGTTCACCACGCAGACCGAGGATGAACGGGTGTTTGCGCTCAAGCCGATGAACTGTCCCGGCGGGGTGTCGCTGTTCGCCCATGGCCTTAAAAGCTATCGCGATCTGCCGCTGCGCATGGCCGAGTTTGGCAAGGTGCACCGGTATGAGCCGTCGGGCGCGCTGCACGGGCTGATGCGCGTGCGGCACTTTACCCAGGACGATGCCCATATTTTCTGCACCTCCGATCAGCTCAATGATGAAAACCGCGCGGTGGTTGCGCTGGTGCTCGATATCTATCGCGAATTCGGCTTTTCCGATGTGCGGATCAAGCTTTCAACCCGGCCGGACAACCGCATGGGTTCGGATGAAATCTGGGACCGGCTGGAAGGCTCGCTGATCGACACGCTGGACGGGATGGGCCTTGAATATAGCATCAACGAGGGTGAGGGCGCATTTTACGGCCCCAAGCTGGAGTTTGTGCTGCGCGATGCGATTGGCCGTGATTGGCAATGCGGCACGCTTCAGGTCGATATGAACCTGCCTGAGGCCTTTGATATTGGCTATATTGGTGAGGATGGGGCGCGGCATCGCCCCGTGATGCTCCACCGCGCGCTGTTCGGGTCGCTGGAACGCTTTATCGGCATATTGATCGAACATTATGCGGGCAAATTGCCGCTGTGGCTGGCCCCGGTTCAGGCGGTGGTGGCAACCATTGTGTCCGATGCCGACGGCTATGCCCATGAGGTCAGGGCGAAGCTGAAGGCGGCGGGCCTGCGAGCCAGCGCCGACACCCGGAACGAGACAATCAATTACAAGGTGCGCGAGCATTCGCTGGCGAAAGTCCCGCACCTGTTGGTCGTGGGAAAGCGCGAAGCTGAAGAAGGCACCGTCGCCGTCCGCACGCTGGGGCAGGATGGCCAGCGCGTCATGCCGCTGGTCGACGCGATCGCGATGTTGCGGTCGGAAGCGATGCCGCCGGATTTAAGGACATGACCGTGACGTCAAACTATATGCCAGTTGCCGCCGCGTTTGCAGCCGCGCTCACCCTCACTGGCTGCGACGCCTTTAACGACGTGGGCAATGGCGTGGAGGAAGAAGTGGCAATGGCCGAAACCGCTGCCACGCTCAACCCCGCGCAGCAGGCCTATGCCGACGCCAATGCCAAAATGCATGCAGGCATGGGCGCGGTGATCGATGCCGACCCGGACGTTGCATTCATGCAGGGGATGATCCCGCATCATCAGGGCGCAGTGGACATGGCCAAGATCTTGCTGGAAAATGGCAAGGATCCCGAAACCCGCGCGCTCGCCGAAGCCGTGATCAAAACCCAGACCGCCGAGATTGAGCAGATGCAGGCCTGGCTCGCCAAACGCGGTGCCAAACCCGAAGGTGCGGCGGACACAGCGGTGTCGAATGAGCCGGTTGACCACAGCAAAATGGGGCATTGATGGGGCGCCGTGTCGCAGTGAACAGGCGTTAAACTTTGTCGGCTAAGTCAACGCCATGAATAGTGAAACTGGATTGCTCACCCTCCGCCGCGGTCAAGAGGATGTCCGGCTGGTCACTGGGCTTTGCCGATTGTTTTGCGGCGGCGGTGCTGGTCGGCGGCCTGATGATCGGTGCCGCCGGCGCCGTCGCCACCATGCTGATGGGCGATACCGTCGCCACCAAGTGCTGATTCCGGCCTGAGCTGCGGTCCGTCATGCAAAAGAACGTGCTTTTTCGCGGCTGCACCCGCCCCGCCATGTTCCTCGCCCGCGTGATCGGCGCCGTCGTCTCGACCAAGAGGATGAGACCATGCCGCGGCCGCAAATTGCTCCTCCTGCGCCCGATGCTGGTCGACGAGGCCGATCCCGCGAAGTTCCGGCCCGGCGCGAACACGATCGTGGCCGTCGATTCGCTCGGCGCCGGCCAGGGCGATCTCGTCTTGTTCTGCCAGG
>JAAUPH010000338.1 GCA_012035435.1 Sphingopyxis sp.
CCGCTGCACGCTCCGCCTGAACCTCGGCTCGCATCGCCTCTCGCATGGCCTGAGCCGCGGCCCGCTCAGCGCCAGCTTCGGCACGATCGGCGTCGGCATCGGCACGCGCCGCGTCTCGGTCGATCCACATCGATTGCTTACGGATCGCTTCTGCGCGGTTCTTGCGCAGCTTGGCAATGACCGCGTCGGCCTTCGCCCCCTTAATCCCCTGATCCGCCAGCGCCGCGCGCAATTCCTTCTCGTCGTGCCCGAAAGACGGCATCGTAAAGCTGAACTTGTGTATGCCCGCCTCGCCCTCACCCGCCGGGTGCATGACAATGCTGCGAACCTTGCGCTTCTTCCCATCGGTCGATGCATCCGCATCGCCGCCCGGCAGCATGATGGTCTGCGCGCCATCACTGGTCATAATAACCATGCGATGTATCGGAGCAGCCGGTGCAACAGGGGCTTCGGGGGCTGTAGAGGGCAAAGGCGCAGCTGGCGCGGCTGGCGCCTCCGGCGGGACTGGAGGTGCTGGCACAGCCGGTTCAGCGGCATACACAATGCGCGCCGGTAGGGTCGAAACCGTTGCGGTGAGCGCTGCGACAATCGCTCCCCCAATCAACAATCTTCCAAACATCGGCCGCGCACTCAGTCGCGGATTATAGCTTAACATCCTCAAACGCTCCTTCACTCCGGTCCCCGATGTCATGGGCGCGGCAAGCACCAGCCGGGGTCCGACCAGGCTTTTGGCAATCGCGCGGGCATAGCTGTGCGCCTGCTTGGGGCGGTCCGGTGCGGCAATGCAGCCCAGCACGCGCGCGTCGCACGCGGCCTCCTGGTCAAAGCGAAACGCGCGCTGGGCTGCCCAGGCAAGCGGGTTGAACCATTGCGCTGCGAGCACCAGCAAGGCCGCCACATTGGCCACAAATCGCGCGCGCGGTGGTGCGCCAATTCATGTTCGATGGCGAGCGCGCGCTCATTCTGGTTATAGCGTGCAAAGAAATCGGTCGGAACCGCGATCAGCGGGCGAACAAGGCCGGTTGCCACCGGGCCATCGACCGCGGCGGTCATCACCAGCCGTACGCCTTCAACCGGGGCAAGATCGGTTGCTTCCCTCACCAGCGCGCGGTGCCACGCCAGGTGGTGCCACATGGTATATCCAATGACGGAGAGGAAACCCGCAGCCCACAGCAAGGGCCAGAGCGGCAGTATTGCATCCGCCGCCGCTGTCCATGGCGCCGCCGTCGCAGCAGCAGGGGCTGGCGCGAGGGGAAGATCCACCACGCCCGGATCTACCGCAGCCACAGTGACGATACGCTCACCGCCGGGAAGCGGGGGCAGCACTAGCCGCAGCAAGGGCAGCAGCCAGAGCATATAGGCTGCCCGCGCCCGAAAAGCCCCGCAACCGGCCTGCGCAGCAGCAGGACGGCGGCGATCAACAGCGCCGTCATGCAAAGCGTTTCCCCCATAACCCCGATCATGGCTTTAACCTCCGCAGGATGTCCTCAATCTCGGCAATATCCTCCGCCGACAGTGCCTCGCGCTCGGCCAGATGCGCGACCAGCGGGCTCACGCGGCCACCCAGCAATCGGTCCACGAACCGCCGCGATTCCTGCGCCATCACGTCGTGACGCGCGAGCAGGGGCGAATACAGGAAACGGCGACCCTCGGCAGCGGCGGCAATCGCGCCCTTTTGCAACAGCCGCGACAAAAGGGTTTTGACGGTGGCCAGCGTCCAGCCATTATCGCGGCCGACGGTATCGGCCAGATCGGTCGCACTCTGCGGTGCGCGATCCCATAAGGCTGCGAGCAATTGCAGTTCGGCTTCGCTTACCCGTTCGGCCATGCCCAATCTCCGTCCCCAATGCGACTACAGATGTAATCGTTTCGCTGAACGGCAGATGAATAGCAAGAAGTTTCGCTGTGCGATGGATTGTGTCGGTTTTGCTTACACCCGGCGCAGGAGTTTACTTTTCGTTCACCATCAACATCCCCAAGATTCTGGGATTGGCACGAATTGGCACGGCGATTGTATGGTATGTCATGTTCCTGAGTGATCCGCTCAAAACAAGCGGCGGGTGGTAACAGTCTGGTCCCTGGGGCCACCCGCCATCACTCGTTCAGGAACATCCACTTACCCCGCATAAGCGAAGGGGGACGGTGCGGCCCAACGGCCCCGTCCCCCATCGAACTTCCAACTTACGGGAACTTATTCGGCTTTGGGCAGGTCCGCGACCAGCGTTTGCAGCTCGCCGGCTTCATACATCTCCATCATGATATCGCTGCCACCGACAAATTCGCCCTGCACATACAGCTGGGGGATCGTCGGCCAATCCGAAAACTCCTTGATCCCCTGGCGCACTTCCATGTCCTGCAAAACGTCGACGCTGTCGTAAGCGACGCCAAGATGATCAAGGATCGCGATTGCGCGGCTCGAAAAGCCGCATTGCGGGAACAACGGCGTCCCCTTCATGAACAGCACAACGGGCGAGGCGGCTACCAACTGGGTGATGCGGGCGTGGGCAGGGTCGGTCATATAAGATGCTCCAGAAATCTAGGGTTCAGGCCGGGGTGGCCGTGGTCAGTTGCAGGGCGTGCAATTCGCCGCCCATCCGTCCGCCAAGTGCGGCATAGACCGCCTTGTGCTGCGCCACGCGCGACTGACCGGCAAAGGCAGCGCTCACCACATGGGCGGCATAATGGTCGCCATCGCCGCGCAGGTCAGTGATCGTCACCACCGCATCGGGCATGGCCGCGCGGATCATTTTTTCTATCGTTTCAGCCGCCATCGCCATTGCGCATTGCCCTTGATCAGACCGTGTCGATGAACTGGCGGCGCGCCTCGACCGTTTTGGCCTCCAGCGCGGCGCGGATTTCGGCGTCGGTAATTTCCACCTTTGCGGCGGTCAGATCGCCGACAATCTTGCGAATGACATCTTCGTCGCCGACTTCTTCAAAATCGGCCTGCACCACGGCTTTGGCATAGGCATCGCGCTCTTCTGGGGTCAGCCCCATGCGGTCGGCGGCCCATTCGCCCAAAAGACGATTGCGCCGCGCGGTGACCTTAAACTGCAGCTCCTGATCATGCGCGAATTTGGTTTCAAAGGCGCGTTCGCGGTCGTCAAATTGTGTCATGGCTGTCCCTTAGATGGAGCGCTGTCGTTCTTGTCCGCAAATAGGCGGTCGCTGCACCCGGCGCAAGGCAATGCATGGCCAAAGCATGGCGATGTGCGGCAGATCACTTCCCTTTGTCCAAACATCGCGCTAGTCTGAAAAGAAAAGCGGGTCGTGCCCTGTCTGTGGCGCACATATGCCATCGGCGGGGTCAAGCGTGTCATTCAGCTTGTCCAGGGGGACGAACGCCATGCCGGCTCGCGGCCAATCCATGTTTTCGCTGTTCTGCGCGGCGGCGCTGACTCTAACGGCGACATCTGCGGCGTCGCAGGGCACGCCGCCGCTGCTGCGCGACGGTTTTCCTATCGGCGATTCGAGCGGCACGCTGTGTCAGGTGCAAACAACGCTGCGCGATCCGGTCGCGAGCGGGATGTTCGAACGCAGCTGGATCATCTTGTGCCGTGACGCCGCGCAGCCCGTTGGCACGCTGCGGCTGCTGCGCGGTGACCGCGCCGCTGCCGAAACCCGCATTGC
>JAAUPH010000339.1 GCA_012035435.1 Sphingopyxis sp.
GCCGCTTTGACTGGCAGCGCAACGGCCGCGAACTGGCCGAGCATTTGCGCGCTTTGGCGGGTTAGACTACCGCCCCATCATCGTTGCGCGTCACCCGCTCACCGCCTGCCGTCGCTGCGGTTGTGCGCGGCAGGAAGCTGTCCGGCCCCACTTTCAGCCACACCAGAATCGGCGCTGCCATATAGATGGACGAGTAAGTGCCGATGAAAATGCCGAGCAGCATCGCCGCCGAGAAGCCAAAGATGACATCTGGGCCCAAAAACACCAGCACCGACAGTGCCATGATGATACTGGTCGCCGTCATGATGGTGCGCGACAGCGTCTCGTTCGTCGACAGGTTGAGCAGCGCGATGATATCCATCTTGCGATATTTTTTGAGATTTTCCCGGATGCGATCGAACACAACGACGGTATCGTTGAGCGAGTAACCGATGATCGTAAGAATGGCCGCAACGATGTTGAGGTCAAACTGCAGCTGCGTCAGCGCGAAAAAGCCAAAGGTCAGCGCGACGTCGTGGAACAGCGCAAATAGTGCCGCGATGCCGAACTGCCATTCGAACCGGATCCAGATATAAAGGCTGATCGCTAGCATCGCGAGCACCAGGCTGATCGCGCCCGTGCGCAGCAGCTCGTTCGACACCTTGCCCGATACGGTTTCGACCGCGCCGGTCTTCGCGGTCGGATATGCCGCCTTGATCCCGGCGACGAGCTTGCGGCCAGCCTCTTCGGCGGTCTTGGTATCGCCTTCGGGCAGCGCGGTGCGGATGTTGACCGCGTTCGAATTGCCAAATTGCTGGATCGTCGCTTCGCCCAGCCCGATCGCATCGACCCTATTGCGCAGCTGGTCGATATCGGGGGCGGCCCCGGCAAATTCGACGCGAACCGATTGGCCGCCGACGAAGTCGATGCCGAAATTCAACCCGCGAAAGGTGACGAGCAGAATCGACGCGATGATCGAAATGAAGCTGATCGCCATCGCAACATTCCGCCAGCGCAGAAAATCGATATTGGTGTCGTCGGGGACAAGTTTGAGCAGGCGCATGGGTTTAGGCCTTCGCTTAAATATTGATGGTGGTCGGACGGTTCCGACGCAACCAATGGGCAACGAACATCCGGGTGACGGTCACGGCGGTGAAGACCGACGTGACGATGCCAATGGTGAGCACGACGGCAAAGCCCTTGATCGGGCCGGAGCCAAAGAAGAACATCAGCGCCGCGGCGATGACATTGGTGATATTGGCGTCAAAAATGGCGCGGCTCGCCTCTTTATACCCCGTATCGACGGCATCGATGATCTTGCGTCCACGCTTCAATTCCTCGCGGATGCGTTCGTTGATCAGCACGTTCGCATCGACCGCCGCGCCGATGGTCAGCACGAAACCGGCGATCCCCGGCAAGGTCAGCGTCGCGTTAAACGCCGCCATCGTCGCGATGATCAGGAAGATGTTAAAGATTAGCGCGATGTTCGCATAAATACCAAAGCGCCCATACACGATGATCATGAACAGCAGCACTGCGGTAGTGGCGATGATCCCCGCGAGCGCGCCCTTGCGGATCGAATCGGCACCAAGTTCAGGTGTAACGGTGCGTTCCTCAACGATCTGCATCTTCACCGGCAGCGCGCCAGAGCGCAGCGCAATGGCCAGACCGTTGGCACTGTCGACATTGAAGCTGCCCGAAATTTGCGCATTGCCGCCCAGGATCGGCTCGTTGATCGAGGGCGCCGACAGCACCTTGCCGTCCAGCACCATCGCAAACCGCTTGCCGACGCTTTGCGTGGTCACTCGGGCAAAAGTATTGGCGCCGCCACTATCGAACGCGATCGACACGACGGGCTGGCCGCTTTGCTGGTCGAACTGCTGCTGCGCATTGATCAACTGTTCGCCGCTGATCATCACCTGACGCTTCAACACCTCAAACGCGCCGGCCTGGCCGCTGGATTCGGCGTAAGGGACGATTTCGCTGCCCACCGGCGCACGGCCGGCGGCCGCCTCAGCAGGGTCGGCATTTTCATCGACCATGCGAAATTCAAGCCGCGCCGTTTGTCCGAGCAGATCTTTGAGCTGCTGCGGATTTTGCAGGCCTGGTACCTGCACGACAATGCGGTCATTGCCTTCGCGCATGATCGTCGGTTCGCGCGTGCCGAGCGCGTTGACGCGGCGATCGACAATGTCGCGCGCCGAATCCATCGCGCTGGCAATCGCGGCGCTGCGGCCCGCACTGGTCGCGCGGAGCACAACGCGGGTGGTGTCGACAAAACTGACTTCCCAATCGCGCTGGCCGGTCAACTGCGTGCCCTGCGTTACACCTTGGGTCAACCGGTTCACCCGCTCGCGCGCCTCGTCCAGCTGAGTCAGTTCGCGCACCATGAAAGACAGTTGGCCATTGCCGCGCGTCACTTCGCCAATGGCAATGTCATCATCAGGCCCGGCCTCGCCGCGCATTGCCTGACGCACGCTGCGTTCCATCTTTTCCAGCTGCACCGCGTCGAAATCGCTGAGGTCGGCTTCCAGCAGCAGATGCGATCCCCCCGCCAGGTCGAGACCCAGATTGACCCGTGACTGCAGCAGCCCGGGCAAAAGTCTCGGTCGTCTTTTCCGGAAGGAAACTGGGTATGGTGAAAACGATGCCGAGCAACAGGATCAGGCTGATGCCGATCGTTTTCCAGCGGGGAAAATCCAACATGAGGGCTATGGTCCGTTCAGGCGCAATCGGGAATCAGGGGCGAGCGCGATGGCTCAATCGTTGGCGGGTTTGCCACCCGGCAGGACGATGTCGGCGAGCGTCGACTTGACGACTTTCACCTTCACGCCGGTTGCAATTTCGACATCGACATAATCATCGTCTACGCGCGTTACCTTGCCGACGACGCCGCCTGCGGTGACAACCTGATCACGCACCTTGACCGCAGCAATCTTCGCGCGATGTTCCTTCATCCGCACCTGTTGCGGGCGGATCAGAAACAGCCAGAAAACAACGAAAATCAAAAGATATGGCACCAGCATCAGCCAGCCAGCGGCCCCACCGCCAGCGGCCGCAGCCTGAGTTGCAATCAGCATATTGGTCATGATGGTCGAGCTTTCCGTCGATCTGCTCGCGCCCGCAGCTACGGCGAGCGCGCGAAAAAGGTGCGAGCGCCTATCACGAGGGCGTGAGATACGCAACCGGACCCGGCACCACCCTCCCCCTTGGCAGACAATCACAATGGTGGGAGGAGGGCCGATCATTTCAAGCCGGAGGGGGATATATCGATGATCATCGTGCAGGGCTGGGCGCGCGTGGCGCCCGACAATATCGCCGCACTCTAGCATGCAATCAGTGCGCAAGTTACCGCAACCCGGGCCGAAAGCGGGTGCATCGACTATGCGATGGCGCAGGATTTGCTCGACCCCGGACTGATCCGCATTTCGGAAAGCTGGGCCGACGAAGCCTCGCTGGTCGCCCATTTTTCCGCCCCGCATATGGCCGCATTTAACGCGGCACTAGCGGGCGCAGAGCTGCAGGCCATTTCGGTTTACCGCTATGACTGCCCCGGTGAGCCCGCCCCGCTGGTCGTGCGCGGCGTGTAGCAAGGGGGCGCTTGCATCCCCGCGCCAGCCGCGCTAGGGGCGCGCTTCGCCTGCAAG
>JAAUPH010000340.1 GCA_012035435.1 Sphingopyxis sp.
GATGCCTGCGTAACCCTCGAAGACACCAAAGCCATCGAATTCAAGAAATTCCTCTCTCATAAGATAAGCCGGGGAGCCGAGCGCCTCTCAAGCCTTATTAAAGAGGAAGAATTCCGCCGCTTTAATGACGCGCTCTCAATCTCGCCAACATCCATGATTATTTTCGACGCTGATAAACGCGCCGTCTTCGTCAGCGCTCGCGCCCGGCTCGGTGAGGATATCTTTCCGGTGCTCGATAGCGTGCGCACGGAGAGCCCGCGCGGTCGGCGCGAACAGGCGGTTGAGCAGGTAGCCGACGACCGCGAGCGTGATCACGCCGGCGAACATCTCGCGAATCTTGAACGCCCGCTGGCCGCTCAGGATGGTGCGGTTCGCGCTGGCGGCGTGCCTCGCTATCGCTGCGCTCTTCATCGGATTGAACGCCCGTTTCGCCGCATACTGATCGCTTGAGGCGATGCTAGAGACCAAAATAATCCCGAACGCAATCCATGTGGGTGTGCTATGGCAAAGGCCGCACTACGGCGGCCGATAATGTCGCCCCACAGCAAATAATGGAGAAATATATGGCCGATACCAAAGGCAATTCGAAAGCCGCTCTGGTTGGCGAACTGAACGGCCTGCTTGCCGATCACTTCGCGCTGTTCATCAAGACAAAGAATTTTCACTGGCACGTAAAAGGCCCGCGCTTTCACGATTTGCACCTGTTGTTCGACACACAGGCGCTGGAAGTGCGTGACCAGATCGATCTGATCGCAGAGCGCGTGCGCAAGCTGGACGCTGAAACGCTGACCTCGCTCGGCACCGTCAGCAAGGCGACCAAGATCAAGGATCAGGACAGCACCACGCTTTCCGCCGAGGATATGATCGCCGAACTGCTGGCTGACAACGAGACCGTGATCGCGCGGCTGAAGGGCATGAAGGATCTGGCTGAAGAAGCGGGCGACAACGCCACTGACGGGCTGCTGGATGACTGGACCGACATGGCCGAACAGCGCGCGTGGTTCCTGCGTTCGCTGCTCGCCTGACACCGCTGAGCATAGCTAACCAAAGCGGGCCGATCCCCCTTCACGCGCCATTGTGCCGGGGGCGGCCCGTTTGCTATGGTTCGCCGCATGGCTGAGATGACGATAATCGAAGGCGCCGATCCGCGCGCGATTGCCGATTGGCTGGCGGCGCGCCTTGAAGGGGCGGGGGCAGTGACGATCCCCGGCGGATCGACCCCCTTCCCGATACTGGCTGCGCTGATGACACGCGGCGGGATCGACTGGGCGGGCTGGCAGGTCTGGCCCAATGACGACCGGATCGTGCCCGAAGATCATGAGGCTTCCAACACTGGCAAGATGCGTGCGCTGCTGGAGCCTGCAGGCGCGCGGATCGCTGCGCTGACCGAAGATGCCGTCCCGCCGCACTTCGCGCTGACATGGCTGGGCATGGGGCCGGACGGGCATATCGCGTCGCTGTTTCCGAACACCGATCCGCAGGTCGATGATCCGCAGACGGTGCGCCGCCTCACGCCCGATCCGCTGCCCGCCCATGCCCCGTTTGACCGGATCACGCTGACCATCCCGGCGCTGGCCGATACAGATGAAGTGGTCTTCACACTCGGCGGCGCGGTGGACAAACGCGCGGTGCTGGATGCAGCCCTGCGCGGCGATCATGATCTGCCCATCGCCCGCCTGCTGCGCACGGTGGAGGCGCGGGGCATTCCCGTTACCGTGTTCACCTGATGGCAAACCTGCTCCCCGCCGCGCTCCACCGCGCCCTTATGCCACTGGCGCACCTTCTGCGGCATCGCTGGCGGCGCTGGCGCAAGGCGCCGATTGCGGGGGTGGGCGTGGTCATCACCAATCTCACTGGTGACGTGCTGCTGCTGAAACATTCCTATGGCCCCGCTGTGTGGAGCCTGCCGGGCGGCGGCCTTGCGCCTGGGGAGGACCCGCTGGAGGCAGCACGGCGCGAAGTGCGCGAAGAACTGGGCGTGGAGCTTGCCCGGATCGAGCCGATCGGCACGCTGGAAGAAGTCCTGTCAGGATCGCCCCACACCGCGCATCTGTTTGCCGCGGTGTGCGACCGTCAGCCCCGGCCTGACCGCCGGGAGGTTATCGAGGCGCGGTTCTTCCCCTCCCACTCCCTGCCCGAACCGCTGGGCCGCACCACGCGTGACAGGATCGCGGTATGGCGGGCACGGGGGACGGGGTAGGGCTACAGTTGACGGAAGCTGTTGCCGAAGGTCGTCTTTTCGGCGGCTTCGCACATGGCAATGTCTTCGATCCACAGCGCGCTGGCCTGCGCATCGTCCACGCCAGCTTTGAAGCGAGCTTGGGCGATGGCTTGCGAATGCGCCTCTATGCGATCCAGCACCAGATCCGAGTTATCTTTCACTTGCAGCTGAGCATACAAATACCACCGCTGGGCCCCGGCCCCAAACTTCCTTGCAAAGTCGTTAAAATTCAAACCTTTGTATATCTCGCTCAGATGGGAGAAAGTCGCAGAACAATAGGTCGCAGTCTCGATTTGCGGCGTGCTGCCTTCGGGCGGTTCGCCGGGCTCTGCCGCAAGGGCCATGCAACTCATGGCGAACGCCCCCGTGATCAACCATGCCGCTTTCATTCGCTTGCGCGCCCCCCGTGTCGTTTGCCCGCGGCGGTTATAGAAGCGAGAGTTGGGCCGTGTCACGCGGCGGCTTGTCGTCTTCCGCCCCCTCCAGCGCCGACAGGGTCAGCCCCATCAGCCTGATCGGCCCCCGCAGCGGCAATTCAGCCTCCAGCAGCGCGCGGGCGATCTTGGCGAACTCTTCCTTCCCGTTGACGAATTCGGGCAGGGACGCGGCGCGGGTCATGATCTGGAAATCGGTGAATTTCAGCTTCAGCGTGACCGTGCGGCCCTTTGCGTGTTCCCCGTCTTTTCCGGCTGCCTCAATCCGCTCCCAGACAATGCCGATGATCGTCTCCAGCGTGTCACGCAAGGCCGCGCCGCTGCCGATGTCTTCCGAAAAGGTCCGTTCCCCGCCGACCGACTTTCGCACGCGGTGCGCCGCGACAGGGCGCAGGTCGATGCCGCGGGCGGCGCGGAACAGGTAGTCCGCCATGCTGCCGAAATGTATGCGCAGAAAGGCGATGTCCCTGGCGGCAAGATCGGCGCCGGTGGCAATGCCGAGCCGCTGCATCCGCTCCTCCGCCTTCGGCCCGACCCCGTGGAAGCGGCGGATCGGGAGGCCTGCGACGAAATCCGCGCCTTCGCCCGGGCGGATCACGCACAGCCCGTCAGGCTTGTTCTGATCACTGGCCAGCTTGGCAAGGAACTTGTTGTAGCTGACCCCGGCGCTGGCGGTCAGCCGGGTCTTCGCGCGGATTTCCTGCCGGATCAGCGTGGCGATGCGGGTGGCGCTGCCGATGCCAAGCCGGTCGTCGGTGACATCGAGATAGGCCTCGTCTAATGAAAGGGGCTCGATCCTATCAGTGTATTGAGCAAATATTTTTCGAACCTTTCGGCTTTCCGCTTTATACTTTTCGAAATTCACAGGCAGCAAAATAAGATCCGGGCAGAGTCGCTGGGCTGTTATGGTGGGCATTGCCGAACGCAAACCGAATTTGCGCGCTTCATAGC
>JAAUPH010000341.1 GCA_012035435.1 Sphingopyxis sp.
AGTCGGCGATCTTCTGGGTCACGGTGCCGTCGGGGAACGGCGGTTCCCCGGTGAGCAGGGCGTAGAGGGTCGCCCCGAGGCTGTAGACGTCGGCCCGGTGATCGACCTCGTGCAGGTTGAGCGCCTGTTCGGGCGACAGGTGGCTCGGTTTGCCGATAAAGGTCTCAAAGGTCAGGTGTTGCAGCGTCTCCAGGCTGCCCAGCCGTTGCAATTTGTTGATGCGCCGCTCCAGCCGCTCTTGTTCCCGACAGCGACACGGCACGGCCTTGCCAAAGTCGGCATGACCCAGCGGCAGGTCGGGCATCAAATAGCCCACCCCACCACAGAGCGGGCAGACCGCTTTGTCGGCAGCGCGCGCGCGCTTAGCCGAGAATGACATCGGCAAATTCATCGGGGAGATAGCTGCGCCGTTGCGCTTCACTATCGCGCCCAGGGGTTTCAGGGCCATGCGGTTGTTTGCCTTCGGTTTCCCAGCGTTTCAAGATACTCTGGATATATTTCAGGTGGCGCTTGTTGCGGCTGACAGCAATCTCAAAGGCTTCTTCGATCCAGTCGGGCGGGTAGCTCTTTTCCAGGTCACGCAGTTGCTCGGCGATCAGCGGCGTCATCGGCTATATTCTGGCGTCAATCATGTGGGACAATTGGATCCGCTTGCGCTGGCGGCGCAAGCTGCGGCGGCGCGCGCCGACAAACAGCCATAAAGTTTCGACCAGCGGCGGTCCCCGCGATTGCGCCCTTCTGTTCCGTTCCTATAGCTTGGCGCATAGTGGCGGGGTCGCAACTTCCGCCGGGGAAGCAAGGGGAAGAGTGATGAAATATAACAATGCGCGGGCAGGCTTTCTGCTCGCTTCGACGGCTGCGTTGCTTCTAGCGGGATGCGCGGGCGGCTATGGCAGCGACACCGCAGCCGCCCCTGCGACCGCCACAGCGCCGGTGGTCAAGCCCGAGCTGGGCAGTTTTGGCTTTGACATGACGGGCATGGATACGGCGGTTGCGCCGGGCGATGATTTCTATGCCTTCGCCAACGGCAGCTGGGCGCGCAGCACGCAGATTCCGGCAGACAAATCCAACTATGGCATGTTCACGGCTCTGGACGATCTGTCGAAGGAACGCACCCGTCTGATTTTGGAAGAGGCGAAAGCCAATCCAGAGAGCAAGATCGGCCGCGCCTATGCCGCCTATCTGGATGAAGCAGGCGTGGAAGCGCGCGGGCTTGCGCCGATCAAACCTTGGCTCGACAAGATCCGCACCACCAGTAAGGCGGCGATGCCCGCGCTGATGGCCGAGGCTGACCGCAATGGCGTGGCCCATTTGTTTGGTGGTTATGTGGGGCAGGACGACAAGAACCCTGACGTCTATATTTACACCCTGTTCCAGGGCGGGATCGGTATGCCCGACCGCGATTATTATCTGAAGGACAACGAGCGCTTTGCCAAGCTTCGCGCCGCCTATGTCACGCATTTGGAAGCGGTGCTGACGCTGGCGGGGGAAAGTAACGCCGCCGCCCGCGCTGCGGCGATCTATGCGTTCGAAAAGAAAATCGCCGATGTTCATTGGGACAAGAATGACAGCGGCGATGCGACCAAAGTCTATAACAAGATGACGCTGGCCGAGCTGGGCAAGATCGCGCCCGGCTTTGACTTCGCCACGCTCGTTCGCGGTGTCGGCGTCAATGAAAACAACCTGCTCGTGTCTCAGCCAAGCGCCTTTACCGGCATCGCCAAGGCCTATGCCAATGCACCCGTCGAGGTGTTGCGCGATATGCTGCTCGTCCGCTCGCTTGACAGTTTTTCGGGCGTTCTGCCCGATGCGGTCGCCAAGCAGACGTTCAGTTTCTATGGCACCGCGCTGTCGGGTACGCCGCAGATGCAGGCGCGCTGGAAACGCGCGGTCGATTTTACCACTAACAACTTGGGTGAGGCTGTTGGTCAGGATTATGTTGCCAAATATTTCCCGCCCGAAACCAAGGCGGCGATGGATGAGCTCGTTAAAAATGTGCTCGCCGCGATGGGGCGCCGGATCGACAATGTGACGTGGATGCAGCCCCAGACGAAGGTGAAGGCGCGCCAGAAGCTCGCCAATTTCACCACCAAAATCGGCTATCCGGACCGGTGGAAGGATTATTCGGCGTTGGAGATGCGCGCCGACGATCTGTTCGGCAATCAGCTTCGCGCGCGCCACTTTGCCCATGACGATAACATCGGCCGTCTGGGCGGCCCGATCCGCCGGTGGGAATGGGGCATGACGCCGATGACGGTCAATGCCTATGCCAATTTCGGGATGAACGAGATTGTGTTTCCCGCCGCGATCCTGCAGCCGCCCTTCTTTGACCCCAACGCCGATCCCGCGATCAACTACGGCGGGATCGGAGCGGTGATCGGCCATGAAATCAGCCATCATTTCGATGATCAGGGCGCGAAATATGACGAAAATGGCCGCTTGGCCGACTGGTGGACGCCCGCCGATGTCGCGGCGTTCGAGAAAGCGGGTGAAGCGCTGATCGCGCAATATGCCGCATATGAACCACTGCCGGGAGAGTTTCTCGACGGCAAGCTGACGCTTGGCGAAAATATTGGTGACCTCGCCGGTCTTGCGGTGGCCTATGACGCGTATCAGGCATCGCTGGGCGGCAAGCCCGCGCCCGTCATCGATGGTAAGACGGGCGACCAGCGCTTTTTTCTGGGCTGGGCACAAATCTGGCGGCGCAACCACCGCGAGGCCGATTTGTCGCGACGGATCACGACAGGCCCGCATTCGCCGTCGATTCAGCGCGTCTGGGTGATGCGCAACCTTGACGCATGGTATGAGGCCTATCAGGTAAAGCCCGCACAAAAGCTCTATCTGGCCCCCGAAGCGCGCGTCCGCGTGTGGTAGGGGCCGCTCCAAAGGATCGACATTGACTGCATCGCCCGCGACCAAGTTTCTGAGCATGATCGGGGGCGATGCACCGTCAGCGACACTGGGCGGGCCGCGGTTGTTGTTCAGGCCTTGGGAATTTGCGCTGATCGGCGTGGCGGCGCTCGCATCGGCGGGGCTGCTGTTGTGGACAACGGGCAGCACCGCGCTGGCGGCGGGCTTTCTGGCCGGGCTATGCCTGTTGGTCGTCGCAGCCGTGTTGCTGCGCCGCCTGTTGCCACAAGCTGTTAGCGATGCAGCAACCGCGCCCGACTGGACGATGCTGCGTGAGGCGATTGATCATGTCGATGTCGCCATTGCGGTCACCGACCGGGCCGGACGGCTGATTTGCGCCAATGATCTGTATGCCAGCTGGTTTGGCGGCTTTGTGACCCCACCGGGTCTGCCCGTCGATGCCCGCTCGGTCGAGGCGCTCAAGGCCGCGGGCCGCGCGGCGTGGCGCGACGGCGGCGGGGAGACGGGTTTCATACTGGCGTGACGGCAGAGAGCGGTAGCGCGATGCTTCAGCCCGCGCGAGCGACAACCGCAGATCCAACGCGCGGGCTGAAGCGCCGCGCCACCTACTCCGTGCTCACGTTCGCCTTGCCCTCGAGGGCGGCTTCGAGCGTGTGCCACGCGAGCGTCGCGCACTTCACGCGCACGGCGTACT
>JAAUPH010000342.1 GCA_012035435.1 Sphingopyxis sp.
GCGGCGAAGCGCTCAGCATTAGGCTGGCTACGGCTACCAACCGCCACAAGTTGCCCACTAGCCGAAGCGCGAACACCACGGGCAAAGGTTGCCGCGATGCGGCCAGTGCCAAGAATACCCCAGGAAAGGGGAAGCTGCATGAAACTACTCCTTTGGATCAGAGCCTACAACACCCATAGTCGAAATCGTACATTGCCGCACCCCAACGCCGTCCGCCGCCTGGCTGGTCTCCTCTCCCTCGAAGCGGGCGAGGAGACCAGATCGCACCCCAACGCCGTTGCCGCCTGGCTGGTCTCATTTGAGAGGAGTCGGGGGTGGGGATATTCAGCGCATCCAGACGCCAAATCCCGCCTCCGCTCAGATTGAGCTAGAGTTCGAGCAAAACAACACACTCGATATGGGCGTTTGGGGAAACATATCAATAGGCTGCACCGAGCGCAGATGGTAGCCCGCCTGCAACAGCGGGCCGAGGTCGCGGGCGAGAATGCCAGGATGGCACGAAATATAGGCGATGCGCTGAGGGCGCAACAGCACTAGGGCCGCCAGTGCCGCAGGGTGGCAGCCCCGGCGGGGCGGATCGAGCACCGCCGCATCGAAGTGGGTATCGAGAGCGGGCAACACCCGTTCCACCGGCCCCTGAATGAAATCGGCGTTGAACAGGCCATTTGCCTCGGCGCTGCGTTTGCCATCGGCCACCGCTGCCGGGTTTTCTTCCAGCACCACTACTTCTTTTAGCCCTTGAGCCAGGGGCAAGCCAAAAGTGCCCACTCCGCCATAGGCATCGAGCAGCCGCTCGCCCGCTTGCAGATCAAGCCCGGCCCGCACCAGTTCGAGCATCTGCGCCGCCTGTGCCGTGTTGGTCTGAAAAAAGCTATCGAGGCCAAGGGTAAAGACCACGCCGCCAAGTTCTTCGTTCAGCTCTGCGGGCGCACTCGTCGATTCCGAGGTGATCACCTGAACACCTGCTAGAGCCGGGGGTTTGGGCCCGAGGCAGGCGGCAAGGCCAGTGGCCAGAGGCCACTTTTGCCTTCAAGGGCGGCCACAACATAGTGATAACTCGCGCTCGCTCGGAGCATCACCGTTTCAAGCAGCGGCAGTTCAAACTGCCGCTCGCCAGCCTGTGCTTTCACGGTTGCTTGCAGGGCAGCCCGCACTTGGGCCAGCACCTCGTTCAGCATCGGCAGCAAGATTCGATTAACGATAAAGGCCGGGAAGTCTTCGGCCGGCGCCGGGGTCTTGCCCAGCTTCACCGCCATCTCGCGGACCGCGGTGTAGGTGGCATCGTCGGTGGCCAGGCCGCGGATCAACTCCACCAGTTCCATCAGCGGCACCGGGTTCATGAAATGCATGCCCATGAACTTCTGCGGCCGGTCGGTGGAGGCCGCCAGCCGGGTGATGGAAATCGACGAGGTGTTGGAGGCGACGATGGCCTCGGGCTTCAGCACCGGGCAGAGCGCCTTGAAGATCTGCTTTTTGACGTCTTCCTTTTCGACCGCGGCTTCGATGACGATGTCGCAGTCCTTCAGCAGGGCATAGTCGGTGCCGACGGCGATCCGGGCCAGGGCGGCGGTCTTGTCGGCTTCCTTGATCGTGCCGCGCTTGATCTGGCGGCCCATATTTTGGTCGATGATGGACTTGGCCTTGTCGAGCTGGGCCTTGTCGACATCCACCAGCTTCACGTCATAGCCCGCCAGCGAGCTGACATGGGCGATCCCGTTGCCCATCTGACCGGCGCCGATGACGCCAACCTTCTGGATCATGGCTCGGCTCTCCTTCCCGGAAGCGGATTGGGTATCGAGGGGCATTACTTGGACAACTCGGCTTCGAGTTCCGGCACCGCGTGGCCGACGTGCTGCTCCCGCACCTGCGCGACCGGCCGCTGCACATGCTCTCGGCGCTTTCCGACGGCGCGGTCGACTTGGGGTTTGAGGCAAAGGATTATTGGCGGCACACGGACCTGCAAATCGCTGCGGTCGGCTGGTTGGCGCAACATGCATTATTTCAGGCGCTTTCGACGCGGTTCAGGTCAAGGATCATGACACTGGACAGCGAGACACTTACTGGGTCGCCGGACCGGGTGCTGATGCTCGTAGCGGCGCATTTCGGGCTGGCGCTCAGGGCCGATACGGCACATGAAATCTGTTCTGGACCAATTTTTCGCCGCCACAGCAAATTCGGCACCGACTTTTCACCCGACGATCGGCGACGAGAGCAAGCAGAGGCTAACGCCGCACATGGCGAGGAAATTGACCAAGTCGCGCAATGGGCGCGCGCAGTAGCGGCGGCGGCGGGGGTTGCAATGGCGCTGCCAAATCAGTTTACGACCTAGTCATGGCCATAGCGTTCGATCCATGGCGCGAGGATTGGCAAGCACCGGCTCCAGCCAGCGGGCATAGGGTTTCCACTGGCCGGATCCATCATATAGTCCTTTGCGCACCTGCGCCGCGCTGGCTGTCCCGACACCGCGCCTCTTCGCAGTAGTGTCGAAATTGCGTATGTTCGGCGACCAGTCAAGGCCGATGAAGGCGCAAATCTGGCGCGTAACCCCATCAAGATCACGGGTCAGCGCGCGATAGTCGACGTCCATGGTGGTGAGTGGCAATTTGGCGAGGGCCAGATCGGTCAGACGCATCATCGCATCATAGTGCCGCGCCGCACGCTCGAGGCTCGTATATTCGAACGTGTTGCTGGTCATCGCAAAATTGGTCTTGAAACAGCTCCACACGACATCGCGTGGATCACGGCGCATGATGAGGATGCGGGCGTCGGGGAATAGTCCGGCAATGAACGGCAATCGCGTGCCCTTGAGAGGATCCATGTCGACAAAGGCCGCCGCATGGGAGTCAATGCCTGCTGCAACCGTTCTTTCCCAATAGGCGGAGCGCAACGCCATTCGCCCGGCCCGATCCAGCCGCGCAAAGTCGGTGAGACCAACGCCAATCTCCGTCGGATTGCCAGCGAGATAGCGTTTGTCGGTTTCTGCAAGCGTCGGCCATTCTTCAAGGGCGGCAACCCCCGGCAGGGAGGCCAGAATATTTTCGACCAGCGTTGTTCCCGATCGTGGGTAGCCGAGAAGGAAAATGTGGGGGGATATTGCCCTAGCCGGCTGATCGGCCTCAATACTCTGCCCATGTCCTTCTATGACCCTGGTACTCGGCAGCTGCTCGACAATCACTCTAATGGTGGTGTCCTGCTTCGTCTCCTGCTTCGGCCCATACAGATGCGGACGCCGGCGTTCCAGATCCATGCGCGCATACCGGGCAATCTCAGACCGGGTAACATCGGCTCGCATCTTTCAAAGCAGCGGCATGATGAATCTCTTGATCAATGCGGGTACCAAACGGGGCCTCGGTTTTCACCTCTGCGCCAGCGGGGGCAACGAGATTATCCTCAACGCTGCCGATTATCTCGAATATGAGCGGTTTTTGCTGCTAAAAGCCATAGAAAAGCCGATAAACGAAGGGAAAGTGAAGGTGTTTAGCGTCAACAGCATCAATACTGAAAGCTGGATGAACAACCAAATGAACCCTCGCCACAAAGCCATTAGGCACACGCAATTCAACG
>JAAUPH010000343.1 GCA_012035435.1 Sphingopyxis sp.
TCGTGATCTGGGGCACCAACGCGGTGCATACCCAGGTCAATGTCATGCACCATGCCATCAAGGCGCGGAAGGAGAACGGCGCCAAGATCGTCGTGATCGACATCTACCGCAACGCGACCGTGGAGCAGGCCGATCTCGGCCTGGTGCTGAAGCCGGGCACCGATGGCGCGCTGGCCTGCGCGGTGATGCACGTGCTGTTCCGCGACGGGTTCGCCGACCGCGCCTATCTCGCCCGCCATACCGATGCGCCTGAAGGGCTCGAACAGCATCTCAGCACCCGCACCCCGGAATGGGCGGCGGCGATCACCGGACTGTCTGTTTCAGAGATCGAGGCCTTCGCCCATCTGGTGGGAACTGTCCGCAACAGCTTTTTCCGTCTTGGCTATGGCTTCGCCCGTCAGCGAAACGGCGTGGTGAACATGCATGCCGCGCTGTGCATCCCGGCGGTGACAGGCGCCTGGCAACACGAAGGCGGCGGCGCCTTCCACAACAACGGCGCGATCTACGGCTGGGACAAGACGCTGATCGAAGGGCTCGATGTCGCTGACCCCACCATACGTCAGCTCGACCAGTCCCAGATCGGCGTCGAGGAGACCCACCCCGGCGACATCGTGCGCGTCTGGCTGATCGCGGTGAGCCTGTTCAAGCGCCAGCCGGGGCAATGCACGTACGCGGGGATCGCGCTGAGGAACGGAAGCGACACGCTCGACGTGCTCTGACCGGACGCGAACCATTCACTCCGATTCGGCCCGGAACCCGATGCGGCGCGGAGCGAGAGCGTGGCGCTGCGCAGGCGGGTGCGCGGCACGGTGTTGCCCAGCGGCATGCTGAACTGCGCGCCCACGGTGTAGAACGGAAAGTCGCCGCTGCCGAAATCGCTGAAGGCGTCGCCGAAGTTCTGTGAGAAGCCGGAGGCGGCGTGGCCGAAGATTCCTACCGCGGCCAAGGATGCGCCGAACATCGTCATCATCCTGCTCGACGTGGTGCTGGGCATGCTCGCGGTCGACCGTCTTGTCGAGGTCGGCCGGCCGATCTTGCCGGCCGGGTGGACCCTGACGGTGGAGATGTTGTTCTACGCCCACGCCATGGTGTTGCTGCCGTGGCTGACGCGACGACCGGCGGAGTTCGCCCTGGGGTTATGCGTCTGGTCGGTCGCGATCAGCGCCTTGGTGACGGAGAAGTCCGTGGTGAAGGTGGCGAGGTCCAGACGCCCGTCCCCATCGAGGTCGCGGAAGCCGGAGGAGACGCCGGTGAGCTCGCTCTTTTCATCATCATCTTGGTGATGACGGCCATGGCTTCGTTGGTCGGGCCTTTCATGGGCCGGGCGCCATCGGAAACGCGGTCCTGGGTGACGCGAAAAATGTCCTGCTCGACCTTGTCGATAAACTCTTCGAGCCCGCCCTGATAGTCGTAACAATTTTCGACCGTGACAGAGGCGACGCGGATGACCTCGCGGAGGAGATGGAGCTCGCGGATTTTTTCGATGAAGGTGACTTTTAGGCGCTTGCCGTAAATGTCACCCACATGATCGAAGAGGAAGACTTCCAGATGGAGGCGGTTGTCGATTGACACCACCGGATTTGATCCGAGATTGGCAACACCATTTAAAACGATGTCGCATTTACCCGCATTTTCCGTATTTTCTATTCTTCCCGCCACTCCCTCGAGTCCGCGAGTTACCAAGCAACATTGTACCGCAAACACCCCGTGTAGAGGGGGCTTTCGGCCAGTCAGCGATACGTTAGCCGTGGGAAAGCCCAAGCGACGACCGAGTTTTTTACCGTGCGTGACGCGGCCGGTAATGGCGTAGCGCTGGCCTAGCATCGCCCTCGCCCGATCAAGCGCGCCAACACTGAGTGCTTCACGAATACTGGTTGATGAGATGCGTGAGCCATCCGCATTGGCGATGTCAGGCATGGTCTCAACGGTGATGCCATGCGCTGCAGCATAGGTTCGCAACAAGGCCACATCGCCTGCCCGCTTTTCACCAAACCGAAAATCTTGCCCTACGATTAACCAGCGCACATTGGCGTCAAGTAATTGCTGAAAAAATGCCGCCGGTGACAGCGCCGCAAAGGCCGCATTAAATGGCTGCATAAAAACATGCGCCATGCCGTGGCGATGAAACGCGGCACATTTTTCAGTCACACTCATTAAACGCGGCGGCGCATTTAGCTGCCCCTGCAACGTCGCAAAATATTCGCGTGGCAGCGGTACAAATGTTAAAGCGGCAGGCTGAAACTCTAGGCGGGACGCGGCGTTTCGAGCCCTTTCTAATATCGCCTGATGGCCTAAATGGACACCATCAAAATTACCAATCGCCAGTGCTAATGGCTCACCAACAGATTGAATACGGCGATGCAACTTCACAATGCCCCGCGTCGCGCAAAATCTTTTAGACGAAATCCCAGCAGCCATAAACTTAAAAAATACACTAGCGCGCCCGCAGAAACCAACCCCGCCAGTTTGAGCGCACGCGCCATCACCGGCATGGTGAGCCATGAGTTTTCGGTGCCCATCAGCCACCAAAGTGACCCCGCCATCACCGCGACCGCCAACAATAATTTCAGAAAGAACAGCAGCCACTTTGGCTGCGGCACGTAAAAATTATGTTTACGAATAAAGTAATACAACAGCGCCGCATTCATACATGCGCCTAAGCCAGTGGCTAACGCCAAACCGGCGTGCTTGAATAGCGGCACAAAGGCAAGATTCATGAGCTGCGTGGCGCACAACGTGAAGATGGCGATTTTCACTGGTGTGGCGATATTCTGTCGGGCATAAAAACCCGGTGCCAAAATTTTGATCAACACAATACCCGCCAGCCCGACCGCATAAGCAATCAAGGCCGCGCGGGTCATCAACACATCCGCGGCCTTAAATTCGCCATGAAAATAAATAGTGGCAATGAGCGGCGTGGCCAGCAAGCCAATGCCCACCGCCGCGGGCAGTACCAGCATCAGCGTAAGGCGTAGCCCCCAATCGAGTAACGCGGAATATTGGCTATTGTCGGCGTCGGCATGATGCTTCACCAGCGATGGCAACAACACAGTACCAATCGCAATGCCCAACAGTGCGGAGGGAAGCTCCATCAATCTATCCGCGTACGATATCCACGACACCGCACCAGTGCCTAAGTGCGAGGCGATTTGGGTATTGAGCAAGATGGATATTTGCGCAACCGATACGCCGAATGTCGCCGGTAGCATGAGTTTCAAAATACGTTTCACGCCTTCATCATCGCGCGCCGTTTTGATCGCGGCCAGCTCGCGGTCCAGCACGGTGCGGTAGTAGGCGAGCCGTTCGCGGGCGTCGTCGAGCGAGCCGCCGTGGATCGTCTGACACACGCCAGGCTGTCCGTGATTGATGCGGCTGCGGCCACACCAATAATCCGGCACGGGTTTGGCGTGATAACAGTGATACCGAACCGTCATCCGCTCGCCGCATCGGCCGCAGATGGCGAGCCCCTGCAACAGCGCCGGCCCCTGCCCCCACGGCCCGGTCTTGTGCACGGTCCAACCGCGATAATCGCGCGACAGGCTGGGCTCGTATGCGCGC